>CAXPUI010000538.1:0-5056 GCA_964220205.1 Candidatus Allofontibacter communis
CAGATGATCAGCGGCCTTGACGAGATCGGGTTCTTCCAGCAGCGCTATTCTGCCACGATATTCATCGACCACTCCTGCAACCTGTGAAGACGGGTCACTTGGCATCGCTGCTGCTGCCGCCTGCGCCATACGGTCCAGCAATAGCTTTGCTTGTGGTCCCTGGGGATACTTCAACAGGGTTTCTAGTGTTGCCAGCTTTCCTGCAAATGTCTGCTGCAATTCCTGCAACGCCTGCCTTTCCTCTTCGGAAGCGTGTCCGGCCATAATCAGGCCTATGTGTTGACGCGTGAAAGCCAGCAACAGCCCGAAGTGGAGCTCTCTCTCATGAGGATCAAGCAATTCATCTTTGAAATGCTCCAGCGCCACAAGCTGACGGATATAACCATGCTGAGAACCATCGCATGCAAATCCGGATTGTTCCGCATATTCAAAGACAATGCCTCGATTGATAGCTGGGAAGTCAGGTTGGGCATTACTGAGCACCCGCCGTTGACTGGCAGCCACAAAAGCTGTGCGAGTCTCATCCAACAGCTCCTGGGGAGCAAATGCCGAGGTCAGGCGGTTGCTGAACACGAGGGAATTCCAGCTTCTCAGATCAACATCCGCTCGAAGCCCTTTCACATGATGCAAGTATCCGAGAAGTCCTACCCCGACATCGCCTGTGACGAAAAGAACCGCATCTTCAGGGGTCTGTTGCAGCAACTCCAGCGCATATCGCTTCGCAAAACTGTCTTCCGACCGATCATTGAACTGGTAATTCTGCATTGCAAGCAACAGCACCAGGGAGACTGGCAGCAAATTGACGACCCGACGCGCATAGGGCTCCAGAAACCTCATCAGGTAACGGCACCCAATGACCAGCCAGACCACCGCCGCAAGATAGGCGATGACGGGATAGGGACGGAATATAGCAATGCGGAGATCCGAGTACTCAAAACCAAGCAGCATGATCAACAGGCTCGTACCACCAAGATAAAGCAGCACGAGGCCAAGTACGAGACTCTTTTCCAGCTCCAGGAAGGAACGAAAAAAACCCAATACCAGTAATGGCGCCAGCAGAAAAGAGAACTCAATCAGGGTCTGCTGCCAAACCCAGGTTTGAAAAAGCCACTTACTGTGCCAGGAAGCCGTTACGAACTGGTCATCATAAGCGCTTCGGGCAACATATCGGGAAAACTGCTCGAAGGTCTCAATACCTCCGAAGACCGCGACCGCAGGGTCACTCTGGAACAGGGACAGATAGGGCATCAAGCCAGCGAAGAACATCAACGCGAGCTTTACCAGATTAGCGGGACGACCCAGGAACTGCCATAGATCCTGGCGGCGAGGAACAACCACGGCCAACAGCATTGGAGCTCCCAAGAGCTGCAGGGGCCAATGGTTTGCCAGGGAGAAGCCAAACAGCAAAGCCAACCATGGAAGGAGTCGCTGATCGCCATGACGTCGAAAAGTGAGGCATATCCATAGACAAGCCAGAAACAGCAGCGCAGCCAGGCTGTAGACTTCGATGATAATAGCCTGTGACCAGAAGGTAAGTGACAACCCATAAAGCAGCCCGGCCACTATCGCCAGATAACGATCGAAAACCAGCTCAAAGACGACCGGTACGACGACTGCGCAGGCGGCTGCGGCAAAGACTGCCGAGAGTATGTTGCCTGCCAGAACACTGTTGTCGAAGAATGGCAAGTTCACAAAAGCCTGACAGGCCAGCACGAACGCGGGATATCCAGGGGGATGGCCGATACCACCTTCGTGGCAAATCATCTGGAATAAACCAGCATCTTCCAGGGTGATAGATCCTGGCATTGTTGTCAGATAGACGAACAGCGTTACCAGGAATACCAGCAAAGCCCCTGCAGCAAGAGGCATTCGATCTTCTGCAGTCATCGTCTCATCATACCTGCTGTTACAGAGCGCAGGAATCCATCAACGGTTCAGACGAACAATTTCCTTCAATCCCTCGAGTATGAGATCAGGAACAACACGATCAAACAGCTTTTCACGATTGAACAGCTGTGCAAATCCCCCCGTTCCGATCACCAGTGGTGGATCATCGGCGAATTCTTCAGCGACAATTCTACTGATCAACTCTCGAACCATTCCTACGTTAGACCAGTAAAGTCCGGACTGAATGCTCTCGACCGTGCTTCGTCCCAGAGCCGTTCGCGGAGGCAAAATCTCCACCGCAGGTAACTGCGAGGTACGCTCCTCAAGCGCCTCCATGGCGAGGCGAACACCGGGCACAATATTCCCTCCCAGAAACTCCTTGTTCCTGGTTATCGCACAGAGGGTTGTCGCTGTACCGAAGTCGGCGACAATCAGATTCTGATCAGGGAACATGACTGTGGCTCCGACAGCATCCGCAATGCGATCTGCCCCTACTTCTTTCGGGTCCCGGTAGTATATTTTCAACCCGGTCTTAACCCCTGGCCTTAACACCAGAGGATCAAGATCGAAGTACTTCTGGCAACATGCTCGCAGCGAATAAAGCAAATCCGGCACAACGCAGCATATGGCAACCTCTGTGATTGAATCAGGGTTTACGTCGTTCTCCCTGAGCACCGTTCGAAAAAAAACGCCGAGTTCATCAGAGGAACTCCGCAACTGGGAAGTCCGACGAAACTGTACCTGCAGTTCCCCACTCTCGTCGAACAAACCGCCAAATATCTGGGAATTCCCCACATCCAAGCAAAGTAGCATTTACTGCACGCCTCCCTTTACATCATGGCTCTTCATCATCAATCAGTCGTACCTAGACATCACTCGCCAACGCCCCACCGACCCGACGCCCATCGGCATCACCGGCCTGGAATTTGCAAACCTTTCGTGTACAGGAACAGGGTGGTTGGTCATCGTGCAACCTTCCGGCCGCCTCGATTCAAAGAACCCGTAACCGGGTGTATTTGGCTTCTCAACATAGGTACCTGTCCTAACATATTCGGATCAAGTCCAGCTGACACTTGATGGGTAATTCAGCTTTCTGATGCCTGGCGTTGTTCTCGCAGCAAGATCCCTATCCCCAAGGATTAAGGTCGAGCGAGCGCAATATAAAAAAATTGACCAAAGGTGTCTAGCTGGCATGAGGCGACCACATATCGCAGTACAGCTTATGGTTGGTGGGCCCACCAGGACTCGAACCTGGGACCAAGAGATTATGAGTCTCCTGCTCTAACCAACTGAGCTATAGGCCCTGAAGGGGGCGCATGATAACAAAATTCTTTCATTGCTAAAGCAAAAAAGCCCGCTGCTGCGGGCTTTTTGAATTTAGTCGAGGAAACTCCTGAGATGGTCGGAGCGAGAAGGATGCCGCAATTTCCGCAACGCCTTGGCCTCAATCTGCCTGATCCGCTCCCGCGTGACGTCAAACTGTTTGCCCACCTCTTCAAGAGTATGATCGGTGTTCATATCGATTCCAAAACGCATACGCAGCACTTTGGCTTCCCTGGCAGTCAGTCCCGACAGCACACCTCGCGTTGCTTCCTGCAGACCTTCTTCCGTCGCAACATCAACGGGAGCACCGACCGAACCGCCTTCACCCAGGTTGGAGTCGGAATCAAGAAAATCACCCAGGTGCGAATCTTCGTCATCACCGATCGGTGTTTCCATCGAGATCGGTTCCTTAGCGATCTTGAGAACGCGTCGAACCTTCTCTTCAGGCATTTCCATGCGCACGCCCAATTCCTCCGGCGTGGGTTCCCGCCCCATCTCCTGAAGCATCTGCCGGCTGATCCGGGAAAGCTTGTTGATGGTTTCGATCATGTGGACAGGAATCCGTATGGTCCTCGCCTGGTCTGCAATTGATCGCGTTATGGCCTGACGAATCCACCAGGTGGCATACGTCGAAAACTTGTAACCACGACGGTATTCGAACTTATCAACCGCTTTCATCAGGCCGATATTACCCTCCTGGATCAGGTCCAGGAACTGGAGTCCACGATTGGTGTATTTCTTCGCAATAGAAATCACCAGTCGCAGATTAGCTTCCACCATATCTTTCTTGGCCCGACGTGCCTTGGCCTCACCAATCGACATGCGGCGATTGATGTCTTTGATCTCGCTGACGGTCAGCTCGGCGTCCTCAGACGCAGCCTTTATCCTCTTCTGGGCACGCACCACGTCATCTTCAAACTTCTTCAGTTTGTCATGACCTGCTTTAATCTGCTTGGGCAACCATTTCAGGTCTGCTTCATAGCCCGTAAACTTCTCGAGGAACGTCTTCCGTGGCATCTTGGCACGACGCACACAGGTATTCATGATGTGCCGCTCCTGCCGTCGTATTTCATTATGGGGTTGACGGGCAGCAGCAACAATCACGTCATAGTGGCGGGGCACAAACTTAAAAAACTGGAAGGCAAGACCCAACTTTTCGAGTTCTTTCTGGCCCTGCTTGGACGCTCGACCATGCTTTTTGATCTCGCGCATGGTTTTCTTGTACTGCTTCTCCAGCGTCTGCATGCGTTCCGCGGCAAGCTCCGGATCAGCGCCTTTTTCCTCTTCAGCACTGTCGTCATCTTCTTTCTTCTGCCCAGGCACCACCTGTGCAGCAGGCGCAACATACTCTGCAGGATCGAGGAAACCGATCAGAAGATCATCAAGCTTGCCTTCCTCCTGTTGGGTCGCTGCATATTCGGCAAGCGTCAGTTCGACAACGCCAGGAAAATGAGCGACCGCATTGAGGACGTCACGAATGCCTTCTTCAATACGTTTGGCGATGACAATCTCACCTTCCCGCGTAAGCAACTCAACCGTGCCCATTTCTCGCATATACATGCGCACAGGGTCGGTCGTTCTACCAGCCTCGTTTTCAACGGCTACCAGTACAGCGGCCGCTTCTTCCGCAGCGAGCTCATCCGTAGAGTCGCCTTCTACCAGCAGATCATCCCTCTCTGGAGCGCTTTCATGGACCGCAATGCCCATGTCATTGATCATGCCAATAATGTCTTCAATCTGTTCTGGATCAGTGATCTCATCAGGTAGGTGGTCATTTACTTCACCGTAGGTCAGATAACCCTGTTCCCGACCCCGACTTATAAGCTCTTTCAATCGCGATTGCTGT
>CAXPUI010000539.1:0-8642 GCA_964220205.1 Candidatus Allofontibacter communis
ATTGTCGACACCCGTTTCGTCGTCAACTACTGGCACAATTCACCGGATCACCGCTTGATTTTTGGGGGCGGAGAGAACTACTCGTCACGATTTCCCCGCGACATTGCCCAGTTTGTTCGAAAATATATGCTGGAGGTTTACCCCAACCTCAAGGATGTCAATATCGAGTACGGCTGGGGAGGCACACTCGCCATCACCATGAGGCGCATGCCTCACTTCGGCCGCAAGGCACACAACATATACTGGGCTCAGGGTTATTCAGGCCACGGCATTCACATGGCGACCATGGGCGGCAAAATGGCTGCAGACGCCATCATGGGACAGGCTGAACGTTTCGACCTGTTTGCCTCACTAAAGCACTATCCTTTTCCTGGTGGTCGCTGGCTGCGTTGGCCCGGCCTGGTCGCCGGCATGCTGTATTACTCCCTGTTGGACCACCTCTAGACGACCTAAAGGTTCTCTGGCTCTCTGATTTCTGGTTGGGGGCACTTGGTTGTGTTCTCTGTCGTCGAGGGCAAACAAGCGGTAGCGACCTACACAGAGGTCAGGAACGACGCGGCGTTACCCCCATCGACCTCGCCGCGCTGAGCAGCGCGAAGAAAGTCAGCACCGCTGACCAGCCGATTACTCGACCCCGGATTGTCATGCATGATTCGGTCGACCCGGTACTTGTGAAAGATTCTCAACTGGGCGAGAAAGGGAATGACGGTTTCCCTCCCGCCTCCAAACAACTCCCGGTGGAGGCCAGGCAATCGAAACCAGGGCGTCGTAGGTCGCGCATGATGCGCATTATGGTAACCAAAATTGAGCACCAGCCAGTTAACCCAGTCATACCTGAGTGAAATCACCGGGGAAAAGGTATGTTCCTGTTCCCAGACCAGATCCCCTTTATGAGGAGAAGGTTCATCGGTGTAAAGATTCAGGCGATACGGATAATCATGCTCGAGAGAATCCATAAAGCGCAATATGGTGACCATAATGAGATAAGCCATGACATAGAACAGGCCAGCTTTGGGACTGATCCAGCACAGCAGGAAAAACAGCCCACCTCGGATAACCAGAACAGCGACGTTCCTGCCACGCTGGTCCCGTCGTTCAGGAATAAGAAAACCACTCACCATGGTAACAAGGTGCATGATCAGGCAATGGGCCGGAATGTAACACCACTCAAGCGCCTTGGTTACCTGCAGCATCCGCGGATGTCGAACAAAAAACCCCTCGTAGTCGAACCAGACCACATCATCATTATCAACATGATGTCGGAAATGCTTATAGCGAATATCTTCATAGGCACCATAGCTCGACCCAACCAGCCAGAGCAGCATGCTGCCGAGGCGCGCATTGTCAGGGTTAGATCTGAAGACTGTATTGTGGCTGCACTCATGCACCATATACGCCGCTATGGTCATCGCATGCCCTAGAAGCAGTAAACCGAAAATATTTATCCAGAGTGCATCATGGAGAATACCGACAAGACCAACGAGATAACCGATCACTGCATAAGCCAGGGCACCACTGTGATACAGGGCACCTTCCCTATCCCAGTATTCTCCGATCATTAACCCTGCCCCTTGTTATAGACGCTGCCCCCATCCATCTGCTCTCTCATCCAATGATGAAAGTTCAGAACATCATACTCCTGGGGTACCAGCAGCCCGCTATGGTGGGGAAGCGAAGCCAGTCCACGCTGATTAATCTCACAGACTCGTGCATCTTCCTCGATGACCGTCATGCCAAAATCCACGATACTGGCCAAATCCAGCTCCTCGCTCTCCAGAGAGGCTTCAGAGAGAAACCAGTAACAATTGAATTGCGTCTCCTCGGGGCTCAGCGGACGGAGCCAGACTAGCCGGACGTAATCTGGGTGGCCGACGATAAACATTGAGGGTAAGTGCTGCGCGTAGACATAGCCAGCGGCAAACTCTTCATCCGTCAGTTTGGGGAACCTCTTACCGTGCAACTGCCCATCAGTCGTCCATGAATAGTTGCCCTCGCTCAAGCCACCCCCAAACTTTGGATCTGAGAGATCTTCTCTTTGATCCCAGCCTCGTTCATCTTCACGCTCCATAAAGGTACGCTGGTAGATCGGAACCAGGTTGCAAAGATCCCGGTGGATAGCGGGGCAGTGATAGCACTCGAGAAAATTTTCCCAAATGATTTTCCAGTTGCACTTCAGGGTGGTCGTGAACTGGTGCGCAATGCTCAGCGAACTGATATCCCAGTTAGCCAGGGTATCGACTGCTGGCTGGACGCCTGCACCCAGGGTCTCTGCAGGCTCCGGAGCAAGATTGACAAACACACAGCCTTCCCACACGGCAGTTTTGACCGGGTACAGGGGAAAATCCGAGGGATCAAATTGCAGCGCCTTATCAAGCCTTGGCGTCTGGACCAGTTCCCCGTCAAATGAATAGGCCCACTGGTGGTAGGGGCAGCGAATTAAGCCCGAATGGAAGTGACCGGCATCTTCAGTGCAGAGCGCCGCACCCCGGTGCCGGCAGGTATTGTAATAACCCCGAACAGCATCATTGGTTCTCACCAGAATGATTTCCTGGTCACCGATTCGACTGACAGAAAAGTCGCCGACAGCGGGCAGTTCGCTGACGTGTGCTGCAAAAATCCAGTTCCTGTACCAGACTTCACTGAGCTCCCGATCGAAAACCTCACGGTCCCGATAAGCATAGCTCGGCAATGACCTTTCGACGGTTTCCAGATTATTGAAGTTCTTTGTGTCCATAAGCAGCTACCTACAGATCAAACAATCATGAGGTGCTCAACCTGCCCCGCAGCAGAGCTCTTGGCCTATCACACCTTAAAAGTCCCGCGCGGGAGTGACATGGCGCCTTTCCAGATCAAGAACAGGGCCGTTAATGATCGTGCAGGCCTCCATGACCCGTGTCCATTGCAGCTCTCTGCTGTAGTAAATCTCTGCTTCGAGTTTATCACCCGGCCGGCCCCAGGGCATTTCCAGCGACGCAAAGGCGACATTACGCTTAGCCGTAGGCACCCACGCAGCGGACGTAACCGTGCCGACAGTATCGCCCCGATGATTGAATACAAAAGACTTCTCCGCGGGTTTCTGCCCTGCAACATCAAGTTTCACAAATCGGTACCGTGACCCTTTGCGCTTTTCCTCGAGAAGCGCCTGCCTGCCGTTAAACTGGTCTTTTTTGAGGTTCACCAGCCAGCCAAGGCCCAGTTCATAGGGTGACCGTGTTCTCCCCTGCCTTATGCCCTGTTCCGCCGGCACGAAGTCCACCCCTGCCTGGATGAAACCAGCTTCGATACGCGCAATCGACAAGGCCGATGAGCCCATGGCTTCAATGTTGTAATCATCGCCTGAGGTAAACAGTTCGTCCCAAAGTAACTCCGCCCCATTCGGACTGATCCAGAGTTCATATCCAAGGTCTCCGGTGAAACCCGTTCTGGAAATCATCAGGTTCTGACCGTGAAAATCGAATTCAGCGAGATCAAAGGGCTTCAACAGATCTACGCCGGAAAATCCCATCTGCTTTAGAATAGCGCAGGAAGTCGGTCCCTGCAGCGCGAGCGCCGCAACCTCCGCAGTTTCATCGATGATTTCCACGTCAAAGCCAAGAGCAGACCAGCACAGCCAGTCGAGGTGTCGTTCCTGGGAACAGAGCCGGAATTCCTGTTCATCAAGCCGGAAGATAGTCCCATCGTCCATGACCTGGCCCTGGTCATTACACCAGACACAGTACATCACCCTACCCGTACGTAGCTTCGAAAGGTCACGGGTTACGAGGCGGTTCAGGTAGGCATGGGCATCCGGGCCAGTGATGCGGTATTTGGTCATGGGTGATAAATCGAAAACCGCGGCTGCGTTGCGAGCCGCGAAGTACTCGAGTTCGACACTGTGATATTCCGAGGGAGTCGTGTAACCCGACCAATGCTCCCACAGATTACTTTCACACGCGGCCGCAACCCGATCATGAAAGGGGGTCTTCAGCACATAGCTTTCATCATGCAGACTCATAGCAGAACTCCTTTCAGAACCGCATCGGCGCAATTCCGCCCTGCGACCCCGGCAACATTGCCACCGGGATGACAACCCGCGCCGCAAAGGTAGAGGCCGTTAACCGGGGTGGCGTATTGAGCTGCACCCGGTACAGGGCGCAGCATAAGAAACTGATCCAGGGCATATTCACCGTGATGCCAGTGACCTCCGGTCATGCCATACAATGCCTCCAGGTCGGCTGGCAGCAACAGTTCAGAAGCCAGCACCTGAGCTCCGATACCTGGCAGAAAAGTTTCAAGCGTCGCCATGATATTTGCCTCAAACTGGCCAGCGGCATCGCTGTCTTTCGGCTGACCAGGCGCATATTGCACAATGGCAGATAGCACATGCTGACCCGGCGGGGCCAGTGATGCATCATGCAAAGACGGGATAGTGATCTCCATCACGGGTTTAGCCGAGACTTCGTGATACTTGACATGATCGAAGGCCTGCTCAACGTAGCCCGGGCTCGGTGCAATCAAGAGCCGCTGACCCAGATCCGCCTGACTCAGCCCGGGGACCTCTGGCAGTCCCCTTAAAGCCAGGTGCAGTTTGGCCGCTGTGCCCTTGCTACGATGATTGTGTACTCGCCGGGAAAATTCAGTCTCCACCTTTGAATAACCCACCAGGTCACGAAAGGTCGTGGTCAAATCAGCGTTTGAAATCACGCAGCGGCATGCAATCTGCTCACCATTCTCCAACTCGACACCCGTGACCTCACCCTGTGCGACGATGATCCGCGCCACCCTCGCTCGGGTGCGAACTTCAACCCCGTTCGCTTCAGCACTTCCCGCCAGCGCATCGGCTACCGCCCCCATGCCCCCTGCAGGTATGGCTGGACCCGCGCAACCTGAGGCCGGGCCCGCATGCCGATAAAGGAAACTAAGCACCGTATTCGGCGACCGCGGACCAGCAAACCCGCCGAGCACGGCATCCAGTTACAACGCACCCTTGAGCAGTGGGTTGTCCAGTTCTTCGTCCAGTACATCGAAGATGTTAATCGCCCCTACGCGCAGCAATTCACGCATATCATCTTTACCCAGCAACCGTACCTTAAGGGCGAGCCTGGCGAGCATCATTTTGTCCTGGAATTTATTATCCGCCAGCTTGGGAGGGCGTTCAGTCAACGTGTCAGCCAGCAACCGGGCATAACGCATCATCTTGTCGAAGAAAGCTGCATAGCGGCCGGCTTCCATGGATGACACATTAGTGACGTGACCACCGTTAATCCGGACGTGATCGGCCTCCTGACCGAGACTGATTGTCGAGAGGCTTTTCGCCGCCAGTGGAATCTCAAGCTGCAGTTCCTTGATGACCCGTGGATGCAGGCCATAAAGCAGATGAGCGCACTCGGAAACGGCAAAGCCCTCATGAAACTCACGCGTACCAGCGGCCCCACCCACCTTATCGCGAGCTTCGAGCACAAGCACCTTCTTCCCCGATTTCGCCAGGTAGCTGGCCGTCACAAGGCCGTTATGCCCACCGCCCACAACTACTACATGATATTGATCAGTCATCAGGATATCCCTCCGGTACCGTTGACGGACGGCGCAGATCCATCAGTATTTCACGGGCTGCATTCGCACCTGGTGCTGCCATCACACCACCACCAGGGTGAGTACCAGAACAGCAGAGATACATTCCCTTAACCGGTCCCCGGTATTGTGCATAGCCCGGGAAAGGCCTGTTGAAAAGCAACTGATCAAACGTCAATTCGCCCTGAAAAATATTGCCTTCTGTCAGACCGACTTCATTCTCAAGTTCACGCGGGGTTCTGACTTCAGCATGCAACACGAGATCTTTGAAATTTGGACTGTAACTGCCAATTTGATCAAGAACTGTCTTACCAAAAGCATCCCGGTCTTCATCTGTCCACTCCCCGGTCGCCAGCTTCGGGGGCGCATACTGCACAAACACGCTCATCATATGCTTGCCGGGAGGCGCCATGGTCGGGTCTACCTGGGTCGGTATCAACATATCCACATAGGGATCCTGTGACCAGGTACCATTCTTCCAGTCGTCATAGGCTCGCTCCATTCGCTCCAGGGAGTCGATGAAGTGCATGTCACCCAGCATCAGCTGGCTCTTGGGGTTCAAACCACTAAAGGTCGGAAGCCCATCAAGGGCAATATTGACCTTCCCCGAGGACCCCCTGATCTTGAAGTTCCTGGCCTGCTTGACGACTGCGGGAGGCAGGTCCTCCTCCGCCATCACATTCAGGAACGTCCGCTTGGGATCCAGGTTTGACACGACAATGTCAGCATGGAAAACATCGCCACGTGCCGTGACAACACCAGTCGTCTTACCATTCTTGACAAGAATCTGTGTTACCTCGGCATCGGTTTTTATCTCACCACCGAATTCCTGAAAAGCACCGGCGAGGGCCTTAGATACTGACCCCATTCCTCCTCGAGCAAAACCCCACGCACCGACACTGCCATCAACCTCGCCCATATAGTGATGCAGAAGGACATAGGCTGTTCCTGGCGAGTAGACGCCCAGCGCGGTGCCAATAATTCCACTGCCCGCCAGATGCGCCTTGATGACATCCGTCTCGAAATACTCGTCCAGGAAGTCAGCAATACTCATCGTCCAGAAGCGGAAGGTATCGGCGAGGGTTTTCTCTCCGAGGTTATAGAATTGCTTCAGGAAGAACATCAACTCACCAATATCCCTGGGTTTTAATGACGTCGGATCTGGCGGCGTCCGCATCAGGAATGGTCGAATAAACCGGGTCTGCTTGGTGACATCCGCTGTGTATCGCTCGTAGGCATTAGCATCTCGCTTGGAATGGCGAGCCATCTCACGATACTGGCGCTCATGGTCGTCATAATTGCCAAAATAGTCACCACCCCGCGTGAACGTCACGCCACCCACATAGGGGATTACCTGGAGCCCGTGTTTCGGCAGATTCAGGTCCCTGGATATTTCCGGGCGAAGTAGACTGCAAACGTAGGAGCAGTTTGAATACTTCCAGCCTTCATGCAGTTCCCGGCTGACCGTCGCGCCACCTATGTAGGGATTTTTCTCCACGACCAGAACGTCAAGCCCGGCCTTAGCGAGATAGGCGCCATTGGTCAGGCCGTTGTGCCCCGCGCCGATGACAATCGCATCATATTTCTTCATTGAGTACCCATCATGAGACCAGGTTTGCCATTAATCTCAAACGTGATTAAGACACCTGTCCAACCATTACTGAACTTATCTGCTGACAATATAGATCAGCTACCCCCCGGACTCAGCAAGCGTGCGTTCAAGGGCGATTTCAAATCGCTCAAGTGTATCACTCAAACAGCCCTTGTCGTGCGCTTCGCACATGAACCAGGGCTCCCTTGAGTCTGGTTCAACAATAACACCCGTGTCATTCAGGTGGGGCGCAAGCCTGTCGTATAACGAATAATCTGTTGTCTTCCAATCACGATAATTGGTCGGTGGTGATTCGCTGAAGAACAAGCCGAACATACTGGGATGTCCGACGAATGTGTGCGGAATCCCACGTTGGCCAAGTATATTGCTGAGCCCCGCCTGCAATTCATTGCCGTACTGTTCTATGGTCTTGAGAGCATCCGTTTCATCGAGAATTTCGAGTGTTTTGTCGGCGGCGGCAATCGAAACAGAGTGTGCAGTATAGGTACCACCATGGGCAACACCATCCTCAATTTTCCGCATGTATTCTCGCTTCCCCGCGACCACTGAAATCGGATAACCATTGGCAATGGCTTTAGCAAAGGTGCAGAGATCTGCTTCGACTCCCAGCAGTTCCTGGATCCCGCCTTTGGCTACGCGGAAACCGGTTTTAACCTCATCAATGATCATCAGGACGCCATAGCGATCACACAATTCACGAGCAGCCTGCATGTATGAACGTGTCGCCGTAATCGAACAACAATTACCCATCATCGGCTCAATGAGGAAGGTGCCAATCTTATCGCCATGGCGCCTGAAGATATCTTCCAGACGATTGGCATCGTTAAGAGGCACCGGGTAAATCAGTGACTTGACGATCTCGGGGACACCCTCGCTGTAAGGCTGGATAGCCGGGTCGCCAACACCATCCCAATTCTCAACATCGGAGTACCACAACACCGCATCAAACAACCCATGGTAGCCACCCTCAACCATGACAAAACCGTCTTTTCCTGTATAGGCCCTTGAGATGCGTAAAGCGGCCATTACCGCTTCCGTGCCCGAATTCGAGTAGCGCACCATTTCCGCAGCAGGAACCATGCTCGCTATCCGTTCAGCAACCGCGTACTCAAGTTCCGTTGCCAGCGCAAAGACCCCGCCTACGTTCATCCCCTGCCTGGCAGCCTCATCGACCCGCGGGTCAGCGTAGCCAAGAATCGCCGGACCGTAGCCCAACCGATAGTCAACATAGTCATTTTCATCAATGTCCCAGGCTCTGCCACCTTCGCCCCGAGCAATATAAAAAGTTCGATCGTCGCCCCAATATCTGAAGCTCGACGCTACACCCAGGGGCAACCGCTGCGAAACGCGAGCAAAGTGTTCATTCGATCGCTGCAGGTTACGATTAGCCATAATTTCAGTTCGCTGATTAACTGGGGAGCATATTCCCACGATTCCACCAATCACGGCAATTTAACTCTTCTCCCATACTGCGAGTGGC
>CAXPUI010000540.1:0-6745 GCA_964220205.1 Candidatus Allofontibacter communis
TCTGTCTGCTTTTCTTGTGGCACCAGGGGGGTTATCTTAACTGTTAACTCCGAAATGGACTGTCGGGAGTAAAGCATGATCAGAGTCATGATCGTTGATGATCATAAGCTGGTGCGAATCGGTACTCGCCGGCAGCTTGAAGATGTTTCGGGTATTGAAGTCGTTGGAGATGTGGGTTCGGGGGAAGAGGCGGTTGACCTGGTCCGCCGCTTGCAGCCGGATGTAGTACTTATGGATGTCCAGATGACAGGGATTGGGGGACTGGAAGCAACTCGCCGTTGCCTGCGTGCTTACCCCGAAACCAAAGTGCTGATCGTCACGATCTACGAAGAAGAGCCTTATCCGTCAAAACTCCTGAGCGTTGGCGCTTCCGGTTATCTGACCAAACGGGCTGATGCCGATGAAATGGTCCTGGCTATCAAAAAGGTGATCAGCGGGCAGCGTTATGTGTGCGCAGAGATTGCTCAGCAGCTCGCGTTGCGGCCTTTTACCGAAGCTCAGACCTCTCCTTTTGATCAGTTGAGTGCCCGTGAGATGCAAATCACCCTGATGGTGATCATGGGGCAGAAGGTACAGGAGATCTCTGAACGGCTGTCGCTCAGTCCCAAGACCGTGAATAGTTATCGTTATCGGGTTTTTGAAAAGCTTGACCTGAGGAATGATGTAGGGCTGACGCGGCTGGCGATCAAGCACGGCCTCATCGATGCAGAGGTTGCCGCTTGAGCTAGCTGAAGGGCGGGATACAATAGACCCCGTGCAAGGATCCGCCAATCAAATTCACACTGGGTTATCTGGAAGTGACCAGTCATTGCTGGCATGCCGCAAATGTCGTCGCCTGGTAAAGCAGCTGGCTAAACTCCGGTTGAGTTACCCGGACTACTGGAATCGTCCAGTGCCAGCTTCCCTGGGTTCCGATACGTCCACAATAAACCCCATAGTCGATACTCCCATAGTAGATACCCCTATATTAATAGTTGGCCTTGCCCCTGGCATGCATGGTGCCAACAAGACCGGAAAACCATTTGTTGGAGATGCCTCTGGTGAGCTGTTGCATGCCACCCTGAAGCAACTGGAGCTCCAGGATAAAGTCATCATTACAAACGCAGTGAAGTGTCTACCCATCAAAAATCTGCCCAACATGAAGGAGGTGAAAAACTGTTCTCAGTACTTGGTACAGGAACTCGAACGTCATGCCAGGCAACCGACTCCTGTTGTTTTTTCTCTTGGTGGGGTCGCCCATCGGGCTGTCATCGGTGCGATGGGCCTGCGTCAGGCCGACTATTCCTTCCGCCATGAGGCTGTGCACGATCTGCAGAAACTGACGCTGGTGAATTCCTACCACTGCAGCCGATACAATACGCAGACTGGAAGATTGACACCCGCGATGTTTAAGAGCGCGCTCGCCAAAGCCAAAGCGCTCGCCCGTCTATAGATCCTAATTGATCCCTGATGACCGAATTTGACGCCAAACGTTACATAAAGACATTACCCTCGAGACCCGGTGTCTATCGAATGTTCGATGCTGTTGGCGAAATTCTCTATGTGGGCAAGGCCAAGAACCTCAAGAACCGTGTATCCAGCTATTTCCGAACCACTGCGTTGGACTCGAAAACGCTGGCGCTGGTGGGCCGGATTGCTGATCTGGAGACCACGGTGACTGCTAGTGAAACTGAAGCGCTCCTGCTGGAGCAATCGTTGATTAAGGAGTATCGACCGCCGTACAACATCGTATTCCGCGATGATAAGTCCTACCCCTACATTTACCTTGCCAGCGAAGACCAGTATCCGCGGCTGGCTTTCCATCGTGGCGCTCAGAAGAAGAAAGGGCGTTACTTTGGGCCTTTCCCAAGTGCCCATAGCGTCAGGGATTCTCTAAATATTCTGCAGAAGGTTTTTCAGGTTCGGCAATGCGAAGATACGTTTTTTAAAAACCGGACGCGGCCTTGCCTTCAGTATCAGATTAAGCGGTGCTCCGGCCCCTGTTGCGATCTCATTACACCCGAAACCTATGCGGACGACGTAGAACATGCCGTGATGTTTCTCGAGGGGCGCAACAACGCGATCATGGAAGACTACGCCAACAAGATGGAATCCGCCTCGTCTGCGCTGGATTTCGAGCGTGCGGCACACTACCGCGATCAGATTTCGCACCTCCGAAAGATTCAGGAACAGCAGTATGTGGTGGGAGACCAGGGCGACATTGATGTTATTGCTGCGGTGGTCAGTCCGGGGGGCGTTTGCGTTCTTGTCATGTTTATTCGCAGCGGACGTCTGTTGGGGAACAAGACTTATTTTCCCAAAACAAAACTTGAAGAAAGGGAGGCTGAGGTCCTCGAAGCTTTTTTGCCTCAGTTCTATTTATCAGGGGGTGCCGGGCGTGAGATTCCAGCAGAGATTATTGTCAGTTCAAGATTGGGGGATAAGTCTGTTCTTGCTGAAGCCCTCAGCGATAATGCTGGCAGAAAAGTGGTCCTATCAGACAACGTCAGGAGTCGTCGCAAGCGCTGGCTCGATCTGGCAATGACCAACGCGGAGCAAAGCCTTGGATCGCACCTGGCGAACCGGAATAATCTACGCCAGCGCTATCAGTCGCTGCAGGAAGCGCTGTCCCTGGAAGAAGTGCCCGCGCGCCTTGAGTGTTTCGATATCAGCCATAGCTCTGGAGAAGCGACTGTGGCGTCATGCGTTGTGTTTGACCAGAATGGCCCTCTAAAATCAGAGTATCGTCGATTCAATATCGATGGCATAACACCAGGAGACGATTATGCCGCCATGTCGCAGGCATTACATCGACGTTACACGCGCTTGAAAAAAGGCGAGGGGCAGTTGCCCGATATCCTGTTTATCGATGGTGGGCGGGGGCAGCTTAGTACAGCGGAAAAGGTTCTGGAGGAACTGCAGGTTGAGGGTGTATTGCTCGTCGGTGTCGCCAAGGGCCCCTCCCGTAAAGCAGGCCTTGAATCCCTGATTGTTTCAGGAGGTCCCGAACTGGATCTGTCTCCGGATAACCCGGCGCTGCATCTTATTCAGCATATCCGTGATGAGAGTCATCGGTTCGCCATCACAGCGCATCGTAATCGGCGAGGCAAGAAAAGAACCGAGTCCGTTCTCGAAGGAATCGACGGAGTCGGGCCTAAACGGCGACGCGCCCTGTTACGACACTTCGGTGGTGTATCGCAGGTGCAGAGCGCAAGCCTGGAGGAACTGGCTAAAGTTGACGGCGTCAGCCAGGTGCTAGCAGAACACATTTATGCCAGCCTGCACAGCCAGTAGAATGGTCATCAGCAAGGAAGTTCTGATTAATGGTAACTAAAAGCAGTATTCCCAATCTCATCACTGGTCTACGGATAGCCTTGATTCCAGTTCTGGTGGCCGTGTTTTACCTCGCGCCGCTGGAATGGCGTTACTTAGCCTCGGCTGCTGTTTTTACGGTGGCCTCGGTGACCGACTGGTTGGATGGTTACCTGGCACGAAGATGGGGTCAGCTAACGCCATTCGGGGCATTTCTTGACCCGGTTGCCGATAAGCTGATTGTCGCTGTTGCACTGGTCTTGCTGGTGGAGGTACATGCCAGTGCTGTGCTGGCTGTTCCAGCACTGGTGATTGTCGGCCGTGAAATAGTGGTCTCAGCACTCCGCGAATGGATGGCTCATTACAGCGAAATGCGGGGCGTCGCCGTATCCATCGTAGGTAAAGTCAAGACCGCCTGTCAGATGATCGCTATCATCATGCTGCTTGCCCTCGGGCCGATCAAAGGAGACGCGGTGTACGCGGGCTACATCATGCTTTACGTCGCTGCGGGCCTTACACTGTGGTCGATGTTTGAGTACCTGAAACTAGCCTGGCCGGACTTGTCGTCGGGCATGATCAACAGGGATAAGCAGTGATTGATTGGCCGGAGTACATCGCCGCTGACTCGGTTCAGCATGAGTCACAGTTCAAGGTTGTCTGGCAGACGACTCAAGGGGCGCCGCTGGTGAGAGCGATGCACGGGGGAATCCTTGCAGACCGTCTGTCTTGGGTATTCATAGCCGGCTATCAGGGAGCCATGAGGCTGGCCTTTAACGGGATTCCCGACGATCAATGGTGGAGTTTCGCCGTTTCAGAAGACAGGACCGGGAAACTAGCGGGGGTAGAACTGAGGGATAAAACGCTGCATGGCACCAAAACATGGGTTGCTGCCTGTGACTCAGTGGACGGGGTGTTCGTGACTGCCGCGAATCAATGCTTTCGCATCCCGCGAGGGCACGAAGGCGTGACGTTCGAACGTTATCCCTCGTCCAGCTTTCTGCCGGACATGTCGACGGGCAAGGTGACGTTAACCAATGCTGATGCTGGGTTTGTGACGAACACTGCTATGGACTTCCGCCTGGCCGAGCCCGTCGCCCTGATGGCAGCATCGCTAGGTTACCTCTGGCGAGAGGGACGTCGACTTAACGCAAGTACCATCGTAGACGATGCTGAGAGCATTGCAGCCAGGCTTGCTGAAATCGACAAGCAGGACCCAGCTGGAATCGCTCCTCTTTACGTGGAAGTGGCAGATCTGGGCAAGCAATGCGCGCTGCATGCTGCTGACAGGGCAGATGTCAGCCAGGCTGACTGGCAACAAAACGGGCGTCTGCTCAGTCTTTACAAAAAAGCGCTGGTGAACGCCGTCGGTTAAAGGGCAGGTCGTTTTAGCCGAATGGGTTTGCCCGGTGTTTGTTCAAGATATTCATTAAAAGTATTCATTAAAAGGCCTCTGTCAAAGGTCTCTGTTAAAGACGTCTTCTAAAGTTGTTTGTTAAGGTGTCTGTTAAAAGTGTCGATGAGAGAGGTGTTATAGTCCGCACTTTTGGGGCTCACCACTGAATAGCCCCGTGTTTGTATGATAATGCTGTTTTCGAAATCTGGTGAAAGCTGGTTAAACCCTGGAGGGCAAAATGGATCAACAGGTACTCAGAGATATACAGGCTCCGTTAAAGGCACAATACCAAAACAATCCTGAAGCGGCTCTCGTCACTCTCCGGGCTGAAGCAAACGGCGCGGCAGGTATCGCCTGCAAAGTCGACACGGGACTGGCGCTGGTGGAAGCCGGGCTGCATCCTGCAACAGGTGGTGATGGCTCGCAGGCCTGCTCCGGTGATATGTTGCTCGAGGCCCTTGTTGCCTGTGCAGGAGTCACCTTCCAGGCGGTGGCGACGGCATTTGCTCTGGACGCACAGGACCTGAAGGTTACGGCCGAAGGCGATGTGGATTTTCGCGGCACTTTAGGCGTCGATAAAGAAGCAAGCGTGGGTTTTCAGAACATACGATTGAACTTTGACTTCACGGCCGATGCGCCTCAGGAAACACTCGACAAGCTCCTGGAATTGACAGAGCGATATTGTGTGGTGCTGCAAACCATCAGAAACACACCTGAATTAACAGTGACCCAAAGGCCTGTTCGTTAGGACTGTCAAGCCTGAGTCTCACCGGGTTGAAATGGTTCACCGATTCTGGCGCTCGGGGACTAACTGAGTTGCGTTAACTGAATATCTACGGATTCTCTCGTTCGTTTAGCCGGACTTGTCCCAATCGTCGCGAGTTCTGTTGCTGTTATCAATGAATGTTGGGTTCGTCCAGCGAGCACTCGCTGATATTACGTGTGATCGCTTCAAGGAACTCTGCTGCCTGGTTGTCCCCCGATGTTTTGTTTTCAACCAGTGTATTCAATAGCTCTAAGTACAAAGCACCCGCGACAAGGTGTCCTGGAATCCAGGCTGCTTTAGCATCTTGTATAGCGGTAGAGATTATTGTTCTTGCGCGATCAAGGTCGTCTGCATCGACCTGCATTACAAGGTCTAACGTATTGACTGTCTTTGTGCTCATGGTGCTGATATTCACATCCTTAATGTCGTTAATGTCGTTAGCCGTGTCCTGGCAACGTCTGCTGATTCGATTTAAACTCGATTCAAATATGTTATAACATAACTTTATTACAGAAAGCGCTTGGAGACGATTTTTCTCTTCGGCGTACCGATTTAGACCCTTTGAGGATATCGCTGTGCTAAGCAACCAAACTTTTGTTGTCCGTCCTTTACCCACCATTGTCTTTGAAAGAGGTGCCAGTCATAAGCTGAATGACCAGGTTCAGGCCCTTGGGCTTACGTCTGTTCTGATCGTTACCGATAAAAACCTGGCTGCCAGTGGCGTGTTGGACCCGATACTGGACTCATTGCGGGCGGCCAATCTAAAGGTCGAGGTCTACGATGGCGTGGAACCTAATCCCACTGATCTTAATGTGGAAGCCGGTGCTCGAAAATTACGTGAACTAGGCGAAGCAGGGGTGATTCCGATCGGTGGTGGTTCGTCAATGGATTGCGGCAAGGCGATTGCACTGCTTGCTGCCAATGGAACTTCAGTGGAGGAATTGCAGACATCGTCCCCCAAAGACGCCACAGCACCGGTTATCGCTGTGCCTACAACAGCAGGTACGGGTTCAGAAACTAACAGCGCGTGCGTCATTACCAACTCGCGGCTCGGTAGAAAGACCTATGTCATGCATCCTAGTATCACGCCCGCGTTTTCGGTACTCGATGCTGACATAACGGTGGGTTTACCGACTTATCCGACAGCAACCTGCGGCTTCGACGTGTTAACGCATGCTGTGGAAGCGTTGGTCTCTGCTAACGCCAGTGCCTATTCAGATGCAATTGCCTTGGACGCTATCGCCAAGGTCGCGGGTAATCTGCGAGATGTGGTCAATGATGGGTCTAACATCGAA
>CAXPUI010000541.1:0-9900 GCA_964220205.1 Candidatus Allofontibacter communis
ACGTGGAGACCGGGGAATGGGAAGTAGCCCTTGCCAGCCTGAATCACACACACGAGGGTTATGCACCTCGAGATGTGCTATCCATGTGGCCGCTGGGCGAAATTTATGACGAAATGTTTCGTATGTACACGGTTGTTAAGTGGCTCGGTGAAGAAGGCGACATGGACAATATCGCGATGAAACTGGGCTATGAACGAGTTGATCTGACGACGGGCGAAGTTGAAGAAAAAGAATTCGCCGACGTTGAAACGATTCTGTTTACTGGTCTGAGGCGACCTGGTGAATTAAACAAGCTTTATGCCGTATTGAACGAAATGCATGTGTTCGACCTCGATAAGCAGGAAGTGCTGGCACGTAAGAAGCTCGATCACGCGTATTACTGTCTTAACTTTTCCCTGGACGGTAGTAAGGTCTATCTGGCGGGAACTCTCTCTGATATTGCCATCATTGATGCGGATACATTGGAAAACATCGGGACCATCGAGATGGACGGAGATATGGCGGCGTCTAATACCTACATCTTCAAGAGATCAGCTATCTGATGAACCCCGCCGCCCTGCGGTGGCTCTATAGCTTTCTCCTTCCGCAGAGGGGCGCCATAGCGCTCCTCGCCTGCCTGTCGCTTTTGGCGACAGGAATGTCACTGCTACAACCGTGGTTTACCAAGCTCATTATTGACGATGGACTGCTGGCGCAGGACTTCGATGTGCTGCTGCGCTACTCTATCTGCCTGCTGGCAATAGGCACGGCCGCGATATTCCTGTCAGGCTATAACCGTCTCAGGCACACCCGCATTTCCGGTGAAATTTTGTTTGCGTTGCGGGAAGATGTTTTTTCTCACATGCAGATGCTGCCACCCGCCTTCTTTGGGCGGGAAAGAACCGGTGATCTGATTTCCCGACTCGACAGGGATGTGGCGGAGATCCAGCGTTTTGCGGTGGATACACTCTTCAGTGCATTTTCGGCGATTGTTGGTTTAGCCGGGACGTTGGGCATGATGGTCTTCCTGAGCTGGCAGCTCAGTCTTGTCCTGCTGGTGCTGATCCCCCTTGAACTTGTTTATCTGAAAATCATGCGTCCGCGGGTTGAGTCACGTAACCGGGAGGTCAGAGAGAAGAGCGCAGACATTTCTTCTTTTCTGACCGAGAAGGTTCCTGCAATAAAACTGGTTCAGTCTGCTGGCGCTGAAGAGCGCGAGTTACATCAGCTGCAAAAGCTCAACGAGACTTTCCTCGGTAGGCTCTTCGGACTGCAGTTGACGGAATTCTGGACCGGTGCGGTCCCCAACCTGTTGATTATCGCCTGTCGAGCCGGGGTCTTCCTGTTGGGCGGGTATTGGGTCATCCAGGGTGAATTCGAGCTCGGTTCACTGATTGCCTTTGGAACGTACCTGGGCATGGCGAGTGGACCGGTGCAGTCCCTCCTGGGACTTTATATGGCGTGGCAGCGATTACGGGTCAGTCTGGAAAGGGTTTCTTATATCAAGCAGCAGCCGTTGCCCGAAACCACCCATGGCATGAAACCACCAGCCGACCTGACCGGGGAACTTCGCTTCAGGGACGTCTGTTTTGAGCATCACTCAGGTTCGCCACTGCTCGATAACGTCAGTTTTGCCGTCAAAGCGGGCGCCCGTGTCGGGATTATTGGTCCAACCGGCATTGGAAAGACGACTATCCTCGATCTGATGCAGGCGCACCTGAAGCCTCGGTCGGGCAGGATCGAAGTCGGAAACCAGGATATTGCCCAATTCTCACCACGGATGTGGCGGTCGATGATTGCTGTGGTTCCGCAGGAGCCGTTAGTATTTCGAGACAGTTTATTGGCCAATATCAGATACGCGGTCCCGGACGCGAGTCGCGAGCAGGTCGCTCAGGTCATCACGAAGGTTCAGCTTGATAAACTGGTTGAACGACTGCCGAGCGGTCTGGATTCTGTTATCAGCGAGCGTGGTGTGAATCTGTCCGGAGGAGAAAGGCAGCGTATCGCCATTGCCAGGGCACTACTCCAGGAGCCTTTGCTGGTTCTGCTTGATGAGCCTACATCGGCGGTTGACGCAGCGACCGAGGCTGCTCTTATCAGGGAGGTTGATGCGTTGTTCGCTGGTGTCACCCGGGTGTTTGTCACGCATCGAACCGATGTGTTAGCGGATGTTGACCTGTTGCTTCGACTTGGTCCTCAGGGTTTGCAGATCACGGGTCAGGATGTTGACCTTGATTAAGGTTGGCTTGATTGACAGCGGTGTATCCGAGGCGCAGTTGCAACTGGTTGCAAACCAGAGGGACTTCACAGGCAACGGCACGGTTGTTGATCAGCTTGGTCACGGTTCAGCGATTGTCGATCGTCTGCTCAGCGCGCAGGTTGATATCGAAATCTGTGTTGCTCGCATCTTCGCCGATCAACTGCTTTGTGGTGTAGAGGAATGCGCTGCAGCCGTTGACTGGCTGGTAGGCCTGGAGCCGTCGTTGATTACCATGAGCTTCGGCCTCCGACGGGATAGCAGGATATTGCGTGAAGCCTGCTCCGCGGCCGTCGAGGCCGGTGTCGGTATCGTGGCAGCCAGTCCAGCGCAAGGGCAGCCTGTGTATCCGGCCCACTATCCTGGCGTTCTCAGGGCCACAGGAGATGCTCGCTGCGGTATGACCGAGATAGCGTGGTTGAACAGCGAACAGGCGGATGTCGGTGGTTATGTCGGCGATCCAGCGGCAGGGCCCGCCGGTGCAAGTATTGGTTGCGCGTCTGTCGCCTCCAGGCTGTTAACCCTCATCGTGGAACACCCGGGAGAGGCATTTACAGACGTGGTTCGGTTGTTACAAGAAACTGCTGACTATCGGGGACGCGAGCGACGCCAATGAAGAGTCGAGTCCTGATACTGGGTTGTGGTCCGTCGGCTGCGCTGGCTGCCATTGAACTGGCCGGCATGGGCTATCCGGTCCAGGTTGCGGGTGAACTGCGGGAATTTCCCTGTATAGAGGGTGTTTCGGAGAGGGTTTTCTCAGCGTTGAAGCACCGTGACCTGCACTGGCATGTCTCTGAACCGGTTCAACGAACGGCCATCTGGTCGGGAGAGCATCGGGCCGTAAACTCCGAAAGGTTGATCGAGCGCCGCCTGTTTGATGAGGCCCTGCTTGCTGCGCTGCGGAAGCGGGGTATAGCCATTCTGCTTGACCGTATCGACGGTGTGGATACGGATCAACCATCAGCGACGCTTCGCAGCGGCCAGGTACTCAGTGCTGATTTCGTTATTGACGCCAGGGGCCGGGCCGCGGGGTACGGTTCAGGTGGCAGTGTGCGTGGACCGACCTCTGTGTCGCTCTGTGCTGAGTTTCAGAGTGAATCTGACAGGCCACTAACCCTCGCCATGAGTCAGAGAGATGGTTGGCTTTGGCTGGCTAGACAGGCAGACGGAAAGTTGTTTGTCCAGAAAACGACTGGCGGTGAGACCCTGAGCGTGACTAAAAATGAAATTCCGGACTGGCTGGCCTCTGAACTCAGCGATCTCTCTGACATCGAGTTACGCTCGCCGGGTAGGGGGTTTGCCCGCAGCAGTACTCCGGTCCTGGTAAACAGGCTCGTCCAGCCGGGCTATCTCAGGATAGGTGATGCAGCAAGCGCGGTGGATCCGCTGTCGGGCAATGGTATCTTCCAGGCGCTTTCGTCCGCCCTGACCGCGGTCGCGGTCGTCAACACGATGCTGCAAAAGCCGGACGATGCTGAATTGGCCATGACGTTCTATCATGAAAGGGTTGAGCATCTGTTTACACGATTTGCCCGAACCGGCAGGGATTTCTATCGAAGTGAATCGGGCTGGGCAGACGAAACTTTCTGGGAACAACGCCGATCGTGGCCGGATAACGAACCGCTGCACCTTGATCAGGATGAGGTTGTTGGCCATGCACGGCGGCCGGTCATTAACAACGGATTTATTGAAGAGAAAGAGGTCGTGATTACGAGGGATCAACCGCTCGGCATCTGGCTCGACCGCTGATCGGGAGGCGGCAGTTTGATGGCTCGGGTTATGCTGGTCCGATCAGCGCGCTAGTTCTTCAAGATCAATGAAATAATCGAGAGCCTCCGGATTGGCCAGCGCGTCGGTGTTATCCACCGGTTGACCATGAATCATCTTGCGGACGGCCAGTTCGACAATCTTGCCGCTGATGGTCTTCGGAATGTCAGCTACCGCGATGACTTTTTCCGGGACATGTCGAGGAGTCGTGTTCCTGCGAATGACCTGTTTGATGGTGGCGGTGAGTTCATCGGAGAGTTGGACGCCGGGCTGCAGTACCACAAACAGGATGATGCGTTCATCAGTGTCCCAGTCCTGGCTGACGACAATGGCATCGACGACTTCCTGTAAGGTTTCGACCTGTCGGTAAATCTCAGCCGTGCCGATGCGCACGCCACCGGGGTTGAGGACAGCATCGCTTCTGCCCTGGACAATAACGCCCCCTCGTTCTGTTAGTTCGCCGTAATCGCCATGGGTCCAGACCCCGGCATTCTGCTGGAAGTAAGCGCCGATAAACTTCTGATCATCATGATCATTCCAGAAACCCACTGGTGTCGAGGGGAAAGGTTTGGCGCAGACAAGCTCGCCAGGGCGGCCCACCACGGCTTTACCGTCCTCATCCCAGAATTCAGCGGCCATACCAAGGCCCAGGCATTGTATCTCGCCGCTGTAAACGGGGAGGTTTGGGTTCCCTAACATGAAGCAGGAGATAATGTCGGTCCCTCCGGAAATTGAGGAGAGGCAGACATTGGTTTTGATGTCGCGATAAACGTACTCAAAGCTTGCTTCGCTCAGCGGTGAGCCGGTTGAGAGGATAGCTCTGATGCTGGTGAGATTATGCGTCGCCCGTGGTTTGAGGCCTTGTTTTTCCAGTGCTGCGATGAATTTTGCGCTTGTGCCGAACACGGTAATGCCTTCAGCATCAATGGCATCCAGGAGTATGCGTCCGGAACGGGCGAACGGGGAGCCGTCATAGAGCAGCAGCGTGCAGCCGGTAGCGAGTCCGGAAACCAGCCAGTTCCACATCATCCAGCCGCAGGTAGTGAAGTAGAACAGGGTATCGTCGCGAGAAAGATCCGTGTGCAGCTTGTGCTCTTTGAGATGCTGCACCAGGGTGCCACCAGTGCCATGTACGATGCACTTGGGTGCTCCGGTGGTACCCGAGGAGTACATGATATAAAGCGGGTGGTTGAAGTCGACCGGCGTAAATTCAAGTGGCAATTCGGGTGCAGTCGCGAGAAAGGCCTCCCAACTCACAGCTCGTTCAAGGTGATGGGAATCCTGGCTGCTGCCATTAGGCACAACAATGATTGATTCCAGGGATGTGAGTGTTGACTGTATGGCCTCGACCTTTTCCAGGCAGTCAATTTCTTTGTCGTTATAGTGGTAAGACGCGGCGGTGAACAGTAAACGGGGTTCAATCTGGCTGAATCGATCGCAGGCTCCGGCCACACCAAAGTCAGGTGAGCAGGATGACCAGATCGCACCGATGCTGGTGGTGGCCAGCATGGCGATGACCGTCTCTGGAATGTTGGGCATGAAACCGGCGATACGATCGCCTTGGACAATTCCCAGCGATCGCATGCCTGCAGCAAGTTTTTCGACCGCCTGGAACAGTTCAGCGTAGGTCAGGGAAGTGCGCTTGCCGTTTTCCTGGAGACTCACCAGCGCGGGTTTGTCGTCCTGGAACTGGAGGAGGTTCTGGGCGAAATTAAGGCGGCTGCCGGGAAACCAGCGGGCGCCGGGAAAACTCTCGAGATCAGTGGCTACCTGCTCAGGCGGGGTATCACTGATAACGCCGCAGAAGTCCCAGACAGCCTGCCAGAACAGTTCCGGTTGCTCGATGGACCACTGGTGCAATTCGTTGTAACTGGAAAATGTGGTGTGGTGCCTGTGTTCAACAAAGTGCTGAAACCTGGACATCTGCGTGGCAGCGATCTGGTCTCTGGCGGGTTCCCATAGGGCGCTTGTAGACATCAGCTTGATTCCGCGAAGAGTTCCCGGCCGATCAGCATTCGCCGGATCTCTGAGGTTCCCGCGCCAATCTCGTACAATTTTGCATCGCGCAGCAGCCGTCCGGTGTCGTAGTCATTGATGTAGCCGTTGCCGCCGAGAGCCTGTATGGCCTGCAAGGCGCACTGCGTGGCCTGCTCCGCGGTATATAGAATGACGGCTGCAGCATCTTTCCTGGTTTCCTGGCCCCGGTCGCAGGACCTGGCGACAGAATAGCCGTAGGCCCGGCACGCGCTTGTGATGGTATACATATCGGCGAGCTTGCCCTGCATGAGCTGGAATTCACCGATTGGCTGTTCAAACTGTTTGCGCTCATGGACATAGGGTACAACAGCATCAAGGCAGGCCTGCATGATACCGATGGGTCCGCCGGACAGTACGGTTCTTTCATAGTCCAGCCCTGACATGAGGACGCCAACGCCAGCGCCTTCCCTGCCAAGAATATTGGTTGCGGGTACTTCGCAATCTTCGAAGATGAGTTCGCAGGTATTGCTGCCCCGCATGCCCAGCTTGTCAAGCTTGGGTGCCCTGGTGAAACCGGGAAAATCACGTTCGACCAGGAAAGCAGTGATCCCCCTGGATCCGGCGTCTGGATCCGTCTTGGCATAGATGACGTAGGTGTCTGCATCGGGCCCGTTGGTTATCCACATTTTGTTGCCATTCAGGATGTAAGTGTCGCCCTTTTTATCAGCGCGCAGTCTCATGCTCACCACGTCAGAGCCCGCGCCTGGCTCGGACATGGCCAGTGCCCCCACATGTCTGCCGCTGCACAGGTCGGGCAGGTATCGGCTCTTCTGTTCAGTCGTGCCATGTCTGACGATCTGGTTCACGCAGAGGTTCGAATGTGCCGCGTAGGAAAGGCCGATCGACGCGGAAGCTCTGCTGACTTCTTCCATGGCGACGATGTGGGCCAGATAGCCCATGTCGCTGCCACCAAATTCTTCAGGTGCGGTAATTCCAAGAATGCCGATCTCACCCATCTTCATCCACAGATCAGCGGGAAAGTCGTTGGATTTATCGATGTCGCCAGCACGGGGGGCGATTTCAGCCTGGGCAAACCTGTTGACCAGGTCGCGCAGCATATCGATGTCTTCGCCCAGACCATGGTCAAGCGTAGCGTAATTGGTGTTCATCTGAAGGTCCTTATATCACTCGGCATCAATGGGATCATTGTAACTTATGCGGCGCCATTGGATGGTTAATGTTCCGGGCATAATCCCTTAGGATGGCCGTTTTTTTTGCGCAGTACGACCACATGACTCAATTACCCGTATGGCAGGAGACTGTCGTTGATGAATCGGAGATAGATTCGCTGGGCCATATGAATGTCCGCTTCTACCTCAGTCGCGTCGATTCGGCCTTCGAGGAGATATTGCAGCGGGCGGGGCTGGTACCGGGCCAAGGTGAGCAACTGCGCCGTTTTGACACCTATAGTCGATTTTTGAAAGAACAGTTTTCCGGTAATCGACTGGAAACGCGCGGGGGGCTGATCGCATCAGAGAACGATGTCGGGGTTACGGGTTATTTTGAGATCAGAAACCAGCAGAGCGGCGATCTGGCAGCCTGCTTTATAGTCAGAACCGGGCTGATCGATGCGGCCAGTCAGACTCCTCGACCGCTGAGAAATGACATGCTGGCTTCCGAGCCGTTGATCGACATCCCGGCCTACGCGCAACCCCGGTCGCTTTCCTTGAATGTACCCCAACAGGTCTCGCTGGAAGAGCTGGAGAGTCTCATCAGCGATGATCCCACACCAGGCATGATGAGCGGGCGGCGTGAGAACCTGATTCTACCTGAAGATTGCGATGCTCAAGGCAGGTTGAGAGAAGAGGTAGAGTTGATGTTTATCATGCATCGTCCGATGCCGGGACAGCCCCAGGAGAACTTTGGGCCGCCCCAGCTGGTTGATTCAGGCGGCAGGCGATACAGCTGGGCGATGATGGAAACCCGGCAGATTGTGTTTGCCAAGCCTCATTTGAATGATCCTATTGTATCGCTTTCAGCTGATGTGGCGTTTGGCGAAAAGTGGCGGCAGAGTCGACGCTGGATGTTCGTGAAGGACAGCGGTGTCCTGCTGGGTGTGCATGATTCTGTAGGTGTCTGCATGGATCTCGACGCTCGGCGTGCGATGCCGATTCCGGCCGATGTGCGTCAGGTCATGGAGCGTAACTGCCTGCCACAGCTTGGGTAGAAGTCTCTGGTTGTCTTGTCGCAGTCGGTGTGGGCCGATTGCAGATGACCGCCTAGTCGACCAGGGTTTTTCTCAAGTCAGGATATTGACAGAAAGTTACAGCTGGGCGCTTAACCCGTGATCGTTACCTGTCACTTCACTCCAGGAAAAAATGCATGGCGGCAGAGGTTTGCTGCATTGACTGCGGTAACGATAACCGCGCGACGTCCAAGTTGTTCGCTCTGTTCAAGTCCGTCGTGTGTCGGCTGATAGTTTCATCGGCGGCTGTGTGCCAGAATTTCGTACCAGTCTGGTGACTACCGGATTTTTTGTTGTTTTGTGAGGCAGTATTTTGGAGTTGGAATTCGATTACGTTGTTGTGGGTGCTGGGTCGGCTGGCTGTGTGCTGGCGAACCGCCTGTCAGAGACTTCAAGCGTGGCACTGATAGAAGCAGGTCCGCCTAACTATTCCTGGGATTTTCGGATTCATATGCCTGCGGCCTTGTCTGAAGTGCTCACCAGTGGTCACTACAACTGGAATTATGAAACAGAACCGGAACCTTATCTGGACGGCCGTCGCCTCTACTGCCCGAGGGGTAAGGTGCTCGGTGGTTCATCGAGCATTAATGGGATGATTTTTGTTCGCGGCAACCCGGCTGACTATAACCGTTGGACTGATCTGCATGGCCTGGAGGAATGGAGCTATGACCAGTGTCTTGAGGCTTTCAGGAAGTCAGAGACGGTACACTTCGACGATTCCCAATTCCGGGGTGGGCTCGGGCCGCTGCAAGTGGGGCGAGGTGAACTGACTAATCCGCTTTTTCAGGCCTGGCTTGATAGTGCTGTCGAGGCCGGCTTTCCGTTAACGGATGACTTTAATGGGGCGAGCCAGGAGGGCGCTGGACCTTTTGATCAAAGTGTCTACAAGGGGCGCCGTCAGAGTTCGGCTCAGGCATACCTCAAACCGATAACAGGGCGGTCTAACCTGACGGTATTCACCCATCCCCAGGTAGAGCGGATCAACTTTGTCGGTAAGCGTGCAACTGGTGTGCAGTGCCAGCGCGGTGGAAAGACTTTGAGCATTACTGCGGGCAAAGAGGTGATCCTGTCAGGCGGGGCCATTAATACGCCTCAATTGCTGATGCTCTCCGGGATCGGGGATGCCCGTCACCTCGCGGACCACGGAATAGCGTGTCTGGTTGACAGTCCTGATGTGGGCCGGAATCTCCAGGACCATCTCGAGATATACATTCAGTACAGCTGTAAACAGCCAGTTTCCATCTATCACTCGACCCGTTGGTACCGGAAGTGGCTGGTAGGCCTTCAATGGTATCTGTCCAAAACCGGTGATGGAGCGACCAACCACTTTGAAGCAGGCGCGTTCCTGCGGAGCGGTGACGATGTGGAATTCCCGGACCTCCAGTTTCATTTCCTGCCGATTGCCATGGATTACGATGGGAAGAATCAATACCGGGGACACGGGTTTCAGGCTCATGTTGGGCCTATGAAGCCGGAAAGCCGCGGCTCAGTCACCCTGCGTTCAGGTGACCCCATGGATTCGCCGGTGGTCAGATTCAACTACAACGAGTCACCGAGAGACCGGGAGGTTATGCGACGCGGCATCCGGATCGCCCGCCACATTATCGAACAGCCCGCGTTCGAGCCCTACCGCGGTGTTGAACTCAGGCCGGGATCAAACGCTGACAACGATGAG
>CAXPUI010000542.1:0-6594 GCA_964220205.1 Candidatus Allofontibacter communis
GTACCCGCGTTACGCTGATCACGAGCGACCTCGGCTCGCTGGGTCGGGGCTCGCCTATCTACTACCAGGGCATTCTCGCGGGTGAGGTACTCGGTTACGAACTTGCCGGTGACGCCAAAAGCGTTTACGTCTATGGCTTTGTCCGGGATCCGTTCGATCAACTGCTGAAGGGTAATTCACGGTTCTGGAACGTCTCGGGGCTGGACGTATCCCTCGGCGCAGATGGCGTTGATGTCAAGACAGCCTCTATGACATCGCTCATGTTCGGGGGTATTGCTTTCGACACACCGGATTCGCTGGAACACTCCCTGTCAGACGTAAGCGATCTGGTTTATACGCTGCACGGTCGTTATGACGATATCCAGGATCAGGCCTACATCCGCAAAGTCCAGTTCGTCATGTACTTCACAGGCTCTGTCCGCGGGCTTAGTCCAGGCGCACCTCTCGAGTTCCGTGGAATCAAAATCGGCGAGGTGCTCGATATTCGCATGGAATTCGACAGCGCGACCACCTCCTTTCGTATCCCGGTTCTCGTGGAAATAGAGCCGGACCGTATTATTCATCGAGACGCGGCAACGGCCCTGCCTCCAGAACAAACTCTCGAAACGCTGGTTGACAAGGGTCTCAGAGGTCGATTGCAGACCGGGAACCTGCTGACGGGACAGCTCTACATCGAATTTAATATGTATCCGGATGCAGATCTCAATCTCGTCGCTGACGACTCCATGCCCTACCCGGAACTCCCTACAATTCCTGGCGCGTTTGAGGCCATCTCACAGTCACTGACCGCCATGGTCGAGAAAATTGAAGCGATTGACGTGGCAGCTATCGGCAACAGTGTCAGGAATATACTTGATGGTACTGACAAGCTGGTCAATAAGCCTGTTGACGAGGCGGTCGTTACCGATCTTGAAGCCTCGCTGCGTGCGCTTCGAGGCATTCTCAGCAACGTGGAAGACGCCGACCTGGACGCTACTGTCTCCGCAGCCAGGGAAGCGCTGATTAACCTGCAACGGACCCTGTCGATGATTAATGACGTCCTCGACCCCCACTCACCGTTGCAATACAACGTCATCAAGGTCACAGAGGAACTCGAGGAAATGTCTCGATCCATCAGGTCCCTGATCGAGACACTCCAACGTCAGCCCAACGCCGTCATATTCGGCAAGAAATCTACCGGAGATGAACAGTGAGAAGTCGCCTGCCCGTTTATTTTTCCATCTTCCTGTTACTAACCGGCTGTGCGTCCGGTGAGGCGACCCGCTACTATCTGATCGAAGCCGTGACCCCGACTACCACGAGCACAGCCCAGAGTCCTGCAATCGAACTCCTCGATGTTGAAATCCCACAGTACCTCGAGAGATACCAGATAGCATCGAGACAGAAGGACAATCGTATCGCTTTCGCAGCCAGCAATCAGTGGGGCGAAAACCTGAGGAAAAACCTGACGCGAACCATCGCAAGAAACCTGACCAACGAACTGGGCACCAGTGCGGTAGGATCACCGAACCTGCGTCTGACGGGTCCTGTTGACGTTTTCATCAAGATTCTGTTTGAGCGATTCGAACGAGGACCCGACGGCTACGTCTATCTGACGGCCCGGTGGCAACTCCTGGACGCACAACGCCAGCCCCTGGTGAATACATCCAGCGACCTGAGCAGCAGCTACGCCGTAGGGTCCACTGACTATCCGGGCACTGTCGCTGAGCTGAGCACGCTGGTCGGTCGTTTCAGCGGTGAGATCGCGACCCGGATCAGGGATCTGCAAATCGGGAACGTGGAATGAGCAGACGTTTCACGTTCCTGTTGACCCTCTGCCTTGTATCCGGAGCGGACGCAGAATCCTTCGATAGGCATGATGGCCCTCAACTGATGCGCGCCGTCTACGACCGACACGAGCAGTATCCCTATGTGTACGAAGAGCAGTCCATGATCATGATCGATCAACAGGGCAACAAGAACACGCGGAAACTCAGGCGCTACTCCAGAGTCAACCAAGACGGCACAGCCGACTTCCTGCTCTTGTTTGATTCCCCCCTGGAGATCAAAGGTGTTGCGCTGCTCGCCCGTCGGGACCCTTCCGGGCATGCCCGGCAATCCTTCTACCTGCCGGCCTTCGGCGCCCAGTTCCTTCCCGCTCAGACAAGTCACCAGAGTCGCCATGACGATAACTTCCTGGGGACAGATTACTCCATCGAAAACCTGGTCGGTGATCAATTGGACAAGGTTAGGCACATTCGCCGAGATGATGTCATCATCGATGAGACAGCGTATTACGTGGTTGATGTCCACGACATTGAGCTACCAGAGACAGGCCCGGTGCGACGCCACTATATTCGCATGGACACCTTGTTTATTACCCGCACCGACCACTTTGATGAACTGGGTCGATTACACAAACGCCAGACCAATCACGATCTGGTTAACGTTCACGGCCAAAGCTGGCGGGCCAATATGTTGATGATGGAAAACCACCAGCAGAGGCACCGCACGGTAATCAAAATCGATCGGCGCGTCTTCTCCGCTGACTATGTTCCGGAAGACGTTTTCTCCGAAGCATGGATCCTGGCCAATCAGCGCCCGCTGGAAGATGACGGGGTATCGCTATGATCGAATCAATCTTCAGTTTTGCGCTGACACGACGACGGCTGGTTGCAACCCTGGTCTTCCTTATCACGCTGCCTCTCGGCTACGGCATCAACTTTCTCAGCATCGATACCAGCTTCAACAGCCTGATCCCGGCTGATGAACCGGACCGACTCGCCTACCAGAGTGCCATGGATGAATTCGGCTCGGACAACAGAACCATCATTTATATCAAGGATAACGATCTCTGGACTACAAGAAAGCTGACACGACTCGACAGGCTGGTCAGGGATCTGAACCAACTGGATCACGTCTACCGTGTTGACAGCCTGTTCAACCTCCGCGTCATCGAAGGTGATATTCAGGAAGATGGCACAAGGTCAATTTCTTCCCGACTGGTACTTGATGGTGTTCCCCGCAACGATATCGATGCACTGGCAGCAAGGGCGAGGGCCATTGCCAACCCGCTTTATATTGACAACGTATTCTCCAGCGATGGCACAGCCACTGCCATCATCGTCACGGTCAATGACATTCACGATCAGGAAGATTTTTCCGTTTCGGTCTTCAACCAGTTCGAAAAGCTGATCAACAGAGACCGGGATCATTTTCAGCAGATTTTCCAGGTCGGTCCACCAAGGATTAACGCTGAGTTGCAGCAGAACCTGGTTGGTGATTTTCAATTGCTCGGGCCCCTCTCTGCCCTGGTACTCGTCGTTTCGATCCTGTTCTTCATGAAAAGCACCCTCGCTGCGGTTGTGCCGATCATCACCTCCGCTTTGGCCATCATCTGGACCTTCGGATTCATGGGCTGGCTCGGCATCCCACTGAACATCCTCAGCGCTATGGTACCTTCGCTGATCATCGTTATCGGCTCGACCGAAGATACCCATATGATGGCTGCGTTTTTTCGAGGTCTGTCTGAGCTCTCTGAAAGAGACGGCCGTGTCACCACCGCGCAGCGACAACAGGCTGTCCGTTACATGGCCCGACACACGGGTTTGCCCATGCTGCTTACCGTGCTGACAACGTTTCTTGGTTTCGCGGCCAACCTGTTCGGTAACATCAGCCTGATCACTGATTTCGCTGTGGCATCAACCTCTGCCATCCTGTTCAATGGCATCGTCACGGTGCTTGTGGTACCACCCCTCTTGGCAAAATTCGGGAAACGAATGGGGCAGGGTAAATCGGCTGAGGAACTCTACGGCAACAATCTGCCCGATCAGATTATCAGGACGTTCCGAATTTCCCAGGAGCGTTTTCCAACGCTTGTCCTGAGCCTGACCCTGTTGCTCTGTGGCTTTTTCTCCTACCAGGCGTCACACCTGTATGTCACAAACGACCCGCTTTCCTATTTCCCCGAGGATCGGCAACTGATCAAGGATACCCGGACGATCCATAACGACCTGGCGGGTATCAAAGTATTTTTTGTCACGTTAGAAGCAGAAACAGCCAATGCCTTCATGGACATCGAGAACCTGCAGGCAATCGACAAAATTCAGAAATTTGTCGCGAAACAGGAAGTTTTTGATACTACCCTGTCGATCGCAGATCACCTGAAATACGTCAATGAAGAACTCCAGGGTGATTTCGCCGCCGGGACCCTGCCGCAAACCCGGCAACTGGTCGCGCAATACCTGATGTTTTTCCATCGCAGTGAACTGGAAGCCTACGTCAGTCACGACTTCAGGCGTGCCAACATTATTGTCAGGCACAACATCAGTGATTCCTATACGTTGAACAACTATGTCACCGAGTTGGGAGATTTCGTCGAACGAATCACGGGCCCAGATATCAAGGCAAGGGTCGTCGGCGAAAACCTGCTCGTCAACAAAGCGGCTGACAGCCTGATGCTCTCGCAGGTACAGGCACTGGCACTGCTTCTGACTCTTATATTCTTCATCATGTCCATCATGTTTACGTCACTCAAGGGCGGCGCGATTGCAATGATACCTTCGATCATCCCAATTTCGCTGATGTTCGGCATCATGGGTGCGCTGGACATTCCGATCAATCCCGGGACTGCCATGGTGGCCGTGATCGCCGTAGGCATTGCCATCGACGGGACCATTCACCTCCTCGCCCGATATAACGAACTGTGCCGAACGACCTCCGATTACGTCGCCGCCGTAAACCAGGCTGTTCAGGAGGTGGCCACGCCTCTGATTATCTCCAGCCTGGCGCTGGCTCTCGGGTTCGGCATTCTCATGTTTTCCAATTTTACGGTTGTCGCCCAGTTTGGTGCTCTCGCAGCTGCGACGATGCTGATCTCGATATTCGCCAACCTCCTGATTACACCGATCATCATGACCCGCATCAGGCTTGTGGGCCTGTACCAGATCCTCACCATGGAGGTTAATCAGGAAGTTCTTGAACAAAGCCCTTTATTCGCTGACATGTCGAACTATGAACGCCGCAAAGCCATCCTGATTTCTGAAGTTCACGAATTCAAAGCCGGTGAGAAACTGATCCAACAGGGCGATATAGGCCGCAATATGTATATGATCCTGCATGGCTCAGCCAGGGTAGAACGGGTGGATGGGAACGAGGTGAGAAGCCTGGCGAGCCTCTCCCCTGGTGAAGTCTTCGGCGAGGTCGCTTACATTCGCGCCGTCGAGAGGACAGCGGACGTGGTCGCTGAAGCCGATGTCACGGTGCTGAATTTTGAATATGACAGGATGCAGAAAGATTTGCGATTCTTCCCGAATATCATCGCGAAACTCAACTTCAATATTTCTGCAATCCTTGGCAAGCGGCTCGCTGAGGTGCTTGATTCCTCCAGGCCAACCTGATCAGGTGAAAACCAGGTAGAGCGACACCTGGAACACAATCAGCGCCATGGCCCAGATTCTGATGTCCCGCCATTTCGCCTGATCGGGTGCATCCAGGTAAATCAGATGCCTGGGAATGGACCAGACCACGACTGCCAGAAACAGGAACCCTGCGATACTGATGTAGTTTGCCCAAACCGCGGGTAATTCCATCATGCTACCTCCTTGCGCTGCCACCACGGGGTATAAGTGAGTCGTTCAAAGTCCTTACTGTCATCATGCTCAGTGAAACTGCTGATCATCCATAGCGCGATCAACGAGTAGACAAAAGTCGTGAAGGCCACATACAGCATGTTCCAGCCCAGAATCAGAAGCACAGCAGCTACCAGCACTCCGGTAATCAGCGTCCAGAGCCCGCCGGTTGCCGTGGGCCGACGGGTAAAAGCACCCAGCAAAAGAAGCGCGAGCATCGGCCCCTGGAACAACGACAAAATGGTTTGTATGAACTGGTATATGCCACCCATCGCGGAGATCATTGGCGCTGTCGCCATCGCCAGCAGCAATAAACCAACTGTCAGGTAACGACCTATCAGCAGATCCTTGCTGCGATCGGCCTGCCTGAACAGGACATGCCTGATATCCCGGGTTATCAGGAGAGACGTCGAATTGATGCTGGAATCAATCGTCGATTGAAGCGCAGCGATGATAGCAATGAACATCAGACCGGAAATCCCCGGTGGGAGCACCTCTTTGATAACCCATGCCATGGCCTGATCCGGATACTCGATCTCAGCATGCATAACCAGCGCCAACAGGCCTGGAAAAACAATCAGCAAGGGGACACAGGTCTTGGCCAATGCAGCCAGCATCATACCTGCGCTGGCGTCCCACTGACTACGAGCACCGAGAGTACGCTGAAGAATCGCCTGACCCGCGCACCAGTATGCTGGCGACAGCACAATCCCCAGACCAAGAATGACCCCGGGCCACGGGAATGTTTTATGATCAGCCGGTAGATAAGCTTGCAAATGGTTGGGGTTTTCTTCTGTCAGGGTTTGTGCGAATCCTTCCATTCCACCAGCACCTGATATACCGAGCCCTACAATGACTAGGCCACCGAGAAACATGATTACCACCTGGAACGAGTCAGTAAACGCAACTGCCGCGAGCCCACCCACAACCGAATAAGCACCCACGATCGTACCCGTGACCAGAATGCCCACCCAGGTCGGCCAAC
>CAXPUI010000543.1:0-5995 GCA_964220205.1 Candidatus Allofontibacter communis
GGGACCTGTATCTGGCGCTTGGTGAACCGGTGGGCGATGGCGCCTGGGCGGTTCGCGTTCACGTCAAACCATTTGTCCGATGGATCTGGTTCGGCGGGCTCATGGTTGCTGCAGGTGGTTTCATCACGCTGATGGATCGCCGGTACAGACGTCGCCGTCACCTGGCGAATCTGGTTCCTGATGGGGTTGCGGCGTGACCCTGAGCAAAAGCCTGTTGATTCCCCTTGGCGTCTTCCTGGTGCTGGTAATGTTCCTTGGCCTGGGCTTTGGCCTGAAGGATCCGCATTACTTGCCGTCGGTGCTGATTGACAAGCCGATGCCGGACTTTTCCCTCTTTGACCTGCATGAAACCGGACGGACACGTGGGCGCGAAGACCTGGTGGGGGAAATCTCGCTTGTGAATGTCTGGGCGACCTGGTGCCCGAACTGCGTGGTGGAACATCCTGAACTCATGAGGATCAGCCGGGAAGAACGGGTGCCGCTATACGGGATCAATTACAACGATGATAGCGATAAGGCCAGGGCCTGGTTGCGACGCTATGAAGACCCCTATCGATTCAGTGTTGTTGATGACAAGGGTACGCTGGCGATTGACCTGGGGGTCTATGGTGCTCCCGAGACCTTCATTGTCGATGCTGCCGGTGTGATTCGATTCCGCCACGTCGGGCCAGTCAATACCATGATCTGGCGAGAGCAATTTGTGCCGGTTATTGAGCACTTGAGGGCGGGTGGGTGATGCCTAGATTGATATTGTTGGTGTGGGTCAGTTTTGCCTGTCCAGCCTGGTCGGCGATTGATGCTTATCCATTCCCGAATGATGAACTCGCTCAGCGCTACGATAACCTTATCGCGGAGCTGCGTTGTCCACAGTGCCTCAACACCAATCTCGCTGGTTCTGACGCCATGATTGCCCAGGACTTGAGAAGGGAAACCCATCGCATGCTGCTGGAGGGCTACAGCGATGACGAAATCCTGGCGTTCATGCAAGAGCGGTCTGGTGATTTTATCCTCTATAACCCGAGAATCAGTGCAGGGACAATCGCGCTCTGGTTTGGGCCGATGGCCCTGTTTGCAATAGCTTTGTTTGTTCTGTTGCGAATAGTTCGACGGCATCAGCCAACTCCAGTGCTATCAGAGAACGACCAGCATCGTTTGGATCAACTGCTTGGGAAGTCCGACCAGCGATGATGTTCTACTTCATCATTGTCGTTCTGTCGGTTTTCGCTGCGGCGTTCATTGTGGCTCCTCTCTTGTTGCGTGGCGAAGGCAGCGACCAGGACCGGGGTACGTTTAATGTTGAGTTGTTCCGGGAGCGAGTTGCTGAGCTTGATCAGTCAGACCAGGAAGCGGCGAACCTTGAGATTGAAGCCAGACAGGATCTACTTGCAGATTCGCGGGAGGACAGCTCCTCTGCAGCCGTGAGCGGTGTCTATCGAGCATGGATCTGGGGTGCGGCGGTTCTCGTACCGCTGCTTGCGATGTTCATTTACCTGGATGTTGGTCTCGGTCGGGGTGCCATTATCGATTTTAGACTGATGGGCGAACTCAAGAACCTGGACATCAGTGATCAGCAGGCACACGCGAAAATGTTGGCCGATCTGGGTAAGCGGGCCGCGCGCAGGCCAAGGGATGGAGAGTTGAATTTTTTCCTGGCACGCTCGTATCAGTCGTTGGGCCGTCATGACGAATCCCTTGTCATTTTCCAGAGATTGCTCAACAGTTTTCCAAATGATGCAGGTCTGCACAGTGCCTATGCTGAGGCGCTCTTCCTGAGCCAGGATCGTACGATGACCGATGAGGTCAGGCAGGCAGTCGATAAGGCGCTGTCGATGAACCCCCATGATACGAGCATGCTCGAGGTGGAAGGCCTGGCGGCCATCGCCGAAGGTCGACGAGACGCTGCGTTGGGCTGGTTCAGGAAAGCGCTTGCAACAGGTGTGACGGGGCAGCGCGCGGAAATGCTCAGGAGGGCGATTGCCAGTCTGGAGCCAGGTATCCCCGGGGCTGACCTGGTCGCCGCTGGTCGTACCCTGTCGATTCAGGTCAGTACTGCAGATACCGTGGCTGCGGCTGACGGAGCATTGGTTTTTGTCTATGCCCGGGCTGCAGCGGGACCTCCGGCACCACTGGCGGTGCAGCGTTTTCCTTTGTCGGCTTTACCCCGGACGGTCGTACTCAATGAAAGCATGGCGATGATAGAAGGGATGGGGCTGGCGAACTTTGACGAGGTCGTGGTCATTGCGAGGGTTTCACAGACGGGTGACGTGGTGCCGAAACCCGGAGACTACGAAGCCAGGTCCGCTGTCATCGATATGAATGCGATACCGGATCAGATCAACCTGGTTATCAAGGATCCTGTCGACCTTTAGAAGCGCCAGCGGCCTCTTTGGTAGAGGCGCCTGCGGCTTGTTTTGTAGAAGCGCCTGCGGCTTGTTTTATAGAGAGAGCGGCTTCTTTTTTTGAAAGAGCAGCATCCCTTGCTGCTTCGGCTTCAGCCCGCTCCTTTAGCGCGGGACGGATAAGCAGCAGGAATATACCCGCGCCGATCATCACTCCAAAGCCAACACCCAGCGTAATGAGAGCCATAGTTAAGTCCTGAGAATACGGGAACAGAGTTTAACATTTACACAGTCCCGAAATGCGGCTAAGTTACGTGCCATCTATGCATGGTTAGCTGTTTTTCATTGCCCTATTTATTTGCAATTTTGCTGTTCCTGCCACTCAGTGCACGGGGCGATGGCTTTGCTTCAGAGTTCGAATCCCGATACATCGAGCCGCTGGTCTCGGAAGTCCCTGGCGCAGCGCTGGTTGTCGTGGTGGGTGGAGAAGTTCGGCTACAGAAAACCTATGGCGTTGTCATCGCGGACAGTTCGACACCCGTGACTGATCAATCGCTGTTTCGTCTGGCATCTGTCTCGAAAGGGTTCGCTTCCGCTGCGGCGGCGCTGCTGGTTCGGGATACCGATGTTACCTGGCAGACACCGCTGAAAAGCGAGCTGGCAGATCTGCGTTTCAAGTCCCGTGAATACGGTGAGCAAATCAACCTCTGGCATATCATGTCGCAAACGACGGGCCTCATGCCGCATGCCTATACCAACTTGATCGAAGAGAAGATGTCCTATCGCCGCATCATCGAACGGTTAAACAGGGTGGATTTTGTCTGTCCGCCGGGGCGGTGCTACGGCTATCAGAATGTAGTTTTCTCCCTGGTCGGGGACCTGGTTCAGGCACAGACTTCATTGGACTATGCAGAGTTTGTCGACAGCCGATTGTTTCAGCCCCTGGCAATGGAGAGGGCATCCATAGGTCATGCCCCTTTTATCAATGATGACAATCATGCCAGGCCACATGTCTGGAACGGCAAAAGATGGCGTGCCGTTAGTCCTAAGTCAGATTACTACAAGGTGCCACCAGCCGCCGGAGTCAATGCCAGTATCTCGGATATGCGAGAGTGGCTGCTGGCCCAGGTGGGACAGAAACCGCAGGTGCTGAGTCATGAGATGCTGGATGAAATGCACCACGGGATTATTCGGACTTCCCGGCACCAGGCCCACTATCCCTACAGGCAAAAGCTGGGCGATATTTATTACGGTCTTGGTTGGCGTGTTTTCGACTATGGCGAACAGAAGGGGTTTGTCCATCATGGTGGTTATGTGCGTGGTATGACGAGCACGATGGTTTTTCACCGTCCGACGCAAACAGGCATGGTATTTCTGACCAACTCGGAGCCGAGGGGAGTCAACCGACTGGTCCTCGATTTTGCTGATCTGCACCACGTCTTGAGCGAGAAGGGCAGAGAGTTGCTGGCTGCCCGCTAGGTCTCGCTGATTACCTGGGCATGCGGTGATGGAATAAAGCAGGCACCTGTTGAGACCCCGGACTTTTCCAGCCGGATCAATTGTGGCAAGGCGAACAGGTTGGGGCTGACGCCGTTGGGAGCTACCCGTACATTCGTGTAATGCGCCCTGATCGAATCGATGATCTCCGCCTGCATATGGTCCATCACGGTTACTTCGTCCGTGCCAGATACATCAATGCGGGGTTGGTGTGCCGCCTCATCCACTGATAAGCCGAAGTCTGCCAGCAGGCTGGTCAGCTGAAACACTGCAGGAAAAATCTTCCTGCCGCCGCACGCGCCGAGTGCGGTCAGCGAGCCGTTGGGAGCCTCGAGAATGACCGGACACATATTGCAGAGTGGTTTCCTCGATCCCTTGACTGAGTTCGGACCTCCAGGTCTCGGATCAAACCACATCATTCCATTGTTCATTAGAATGCCTGACTGCGGCAGCATGATCCTGGAGCCGAAAGCAGACATGATCGTTTGTGTCAGGGACACGACGTTGCCCGCCCGGTCCGTGACACAGAGATGGGACGTGTTGCCCTGCTGGCCTTCACCCAGATTTGTCAGTCGGTGCTCATAGGCACTTAGCAGAGCGGCTGCATATTGCTTGAAGGTGTCTGCATCAGGTGCTTCGCCAGGCTTATAGTTCTCCTCCATGTAGTTGAGTGCATGGGCGATGGAGGGCCCCGCGGTAAGGGAGCCTGGTGCATGCAGGGTGTGTCCGCGATAATGAGTCGAAGTCGGTTCGGAAATGTCAGCCTCATAGTGCTGCAGGTCTTTGACCGTCATTCGCGAGCCGGCTTCAGCGAGGTCACCGGCTATCTGCCTTGCCAATTCTCCCTGGTAAAACTCGTCGGCGCCTCTCGATTGCAGGATTCGATAGGTTTCTGCAAGCCTGCCGAGCTTCAGGAAATCGAGCGTGCCGTCGAGATTGATAGTCGGCGGCAGCCCGTCGGCGAGATAGACGCTTCTTGTTTCAGGGTACAGGTTGAGTCCACGGGCCATCAGGCTGATTTTCTGGGCACTGAACCAGTCAATCGGCAGACCCTGCTCAGCCTGCAGGCAGGCGGGTTCGATGACGTCCTGCCAGTCCATAGTGCCAAAAGTATCCAGGGCTATGGAAATTCCCTTGATATACCCGGGTACAGCGGCGGCAAGCGGTCCGTGAATGTTGGTGTCGCCGATCACTTTAGGCCAGTTAAAGGCATCGCCAGCATTAGTTCCGGTACCAGCCAGGGGGTAATCAGCGGTGTCGGCGGCAGCGGGTGCCTGCATGCCGAATTCGATGACCTTGACCTGTTTCTGTTCGGCCAGATAGATGGTCATGTAGCCGCCTCCCCCCAGGCCGCTCATCCAGGGTTCGACCACGCCGAGGGTCAAGCCAGTAGCAATGGCGGCATCGATAGCATTTCCGCCCTGCTGCAGGATCTCCGCGCCGACCGCTGACGCGAGATAGTGCTGGCTGGCTACCAGGCCCTTCCTGGATGAGATGGCGGGTTTCCTGACTTGCCAGGCATGCTGAACTGACTGAGGCATGGATCGAGTCCAACGTGATAGATTAACTGGCACTTTAACCGTGCCACGGTTATTGTCTAGGTCCAAACAATATCCAGACAATGAAAGGAGAACAGTATGAGCGCTGACGGATCATGGGATTGCACGATTAACTCGCCGATGGGAGCACAGCAGGCAACGCTTACACTGGTAACCGAGGGGAGCACTCTGTCAGGGACCATGGCCGGTGCCCAGGGCACCCAGGAGTTCGCTGGTGGTACGGTCGATGGTGATAATCTCCAGTGGGAGGTTCAGATGACGTCTCCCATGCCGATGACACTTGAAATCAGTGCAACCGTAGCGGGCGACACGATCAGTGGTAACGTCAAGCTCGGTGCGTTTGGCAACGCGAGCTTTGAGGGCACCAGGACCTGAAAACACATCACAAGCCTTATTGATGTCCGTGATGGTCAAGATGCTGGCGCCCATAATGGAGAATCTGTATGGTCGCTGAAGAGTAATCAGGGGTGAAGCAGATGCATGATCTAGTAATCAGAAATGGTCTGGTTGTTGATGGAACGGGTGCTGAGGCCGTCAAGGCAGACGTGGCTATCGATGGTGATGCGATTGTTGCCATAGGCGAGGTGGCGGCACCTGGCC
>CAXPUI010000544.1:0-3245 GCA_964220205.1 Candidatus Allofontibacter communis
CCAGCTATCTGCTCCATTTTTTCAAACAGCTGCTGTCTTTTCACCAGCATCGCCTCAAACGACGCCCTGGTACGGATTGGCGTTTCGCCCAAAAAAGTCGCTCGAAATGCAGCCCTGATAATACCGTTCTTCAAGTCCGCACCCGTTCCTCGGGTCGCAAAGTACAGCGAGAAGCGGTCAAAGTCGGGTATATGTTTCTCAAGGTACCTGACCTGATCATTCAATCGCAGCAGCAACAGCCTCAGGAGTCCCAACTCGGTGAGACAGGTTGCCTGGAACGCTGTCTCCATTAATTTCACCCCAACCGTTGTACCTTCATCAACCAGCGCGGGGTAGAGGATTAACGATACCCCCCCTTGTTTAACCTCCACGGTATCCGGCAAATCACCAAATGACCAGTCCCTGGCGCCCGACGTCTCCAGCTTATGTTCAGACCTGTTTTGAATTTTTTCACTTATCTGGTCCTCGAGACCATCGATAAGAGTACCGAGGTCTCTACCAGCAGCCAGCACTTTACCCCGGTCCCCCAGGACTCGAATATTAATATTTAGATGATGCTCAAGAGCATCCGGCTGGAAATCATCAGCACTTACCCGGGTACCGGAGATGCGGAACAACCTGTCCGCCAGAGCATCCGTGAGTGACTTCCCGTCGTACTCAAAGTTTTCAAGCACCCTGTCCACGTACTCAGGGACGGGCACAAAACGTTTACGGGTTGATTTCGGCAGGGAACGGATCAGCGCGAGGCACTTCTCACGCAGCAATCCCGGCACTACCCAGTCCAATTGTGCCCTCGGGACCTGGCTCAGCAGTACCAGGGGCACATCAACACTGACACCATCTTCGGAAGAACCTGGTTCAAACTTGTATTTCAGCGGCAGTTTACTGGCACCAACGTAAAGACTGTCGGGATACAGGGATTCAGATAGATCAGCTTCACGCCGCATCAGTTCTTCGCGGGTCAGCTCCAGTTTTCTCGCATTTCTGGGCGATTGATTAACGAAAGCTGCGAGTTCCAGCTCGCTGCAGATTTCCTGGGGTATCGCCTGATCATAGAAATCAAACAAGACCCGGTTTTCGATCAGAATATCCCGTTTTCTCGACTTCGATTCCAGCGTCTCAATATCACGTACGACCCTGCGATTGTGTGAAAAGAATTTCAGGCGGGCTTTCATATTGCCTTCAACCAGGCCTTTCTGGAGAAACATTTCTCTTGCCGCCTGCTGGTCCACCGCGCCGAAATCGACCATGCGATTGTTGATGATGACAAGACCGTAGAGGCTGACTTCTTCACGTGCGACCACCTGCCCTCGCTCAGGGTCGAACTTGGGATCGTGGTAACTGCGCTGCACAAGATGTCCCGCCAAGGGTTCTATCCAACGACTTTCAATCTCCGCTACAGTGCGTGCGTACAGACGTGTTGTCTCGGTCAATTCTCCCGAAACCAGCCATTTCGGTTTTCTGGCAAATTGAGAGGAACCAGGAAAAATGAACTGTCCCCGGTTGCGCGCACCCGTATATTGATTTTCCGAGGTCCGCTGGGCAATGTGACCGAGAAGCCCCGCCAGCACCGCTCGATGGATCGGCGCATAAGAGGCAGCTACCCGATTCACCTTCAGATCGAGTTCCTTGCAGGTCAACAGCAGTTGTCGATGAATTTCCCGCCACTCCCGCATACGCATAAATGACAGAAAGTTCTCGGCACAATATTTTCGGAGTCGACTCTGGCTGAGGTTCTGCCGCTGTTCCTCGTAACTGTTCCAAAGATTGATCATGGCGAGGAAATCCGATTTTTCGTCCCAGTAACTCTGGTGCGTTTCATCCGAGGTTTTCTGGTGCTCAAAAGGTCTTTCCCTTGGATCCTGAATCGATAGTCCGCTGGCGATGATGAGCACTTCTGCCAGGCAACCGGTCTGCCCTGCAGCAACCAGCATCCGCGCAAATCTCAAGTCCACAGGGAAGCGGGATAACTGTTTACCAAGCCGAGTAACCCGGCGATGCCTGTCTACAGCACCCAGCTCAAACAGCAAGGCATAGCCGTCGTTAATCTGTTTCTGATCCGGCCGCTGTACGAATGGGAATTTCTGTATGTCCCCCAACTTCAGGCTCAGCATCTGGAGAATCACCGCGGCGAGATTAGTTCGCATGATTTCTGGCGCTGCATATTCCGGTCGCGCGCTGAACTCGTCTTGTGAATACAGGCGGAAACAGACGCCTGCAGCCGTTCGCCCACATCGTCCTTTGCGCTGGTCGGCACTGGCCTGGGAGATGGGTTCAACGGGCAATTGCTGCACTTTGGAACGCAGGCTGTATCGGCTGATACGCGCGACACCAGGATCGATCACGTAGCGGATGCCCGGCACCGTTAACGATGTCTCTGCTACGTTAGTCGCCAGCACGATACGACGTCCGCCATGACTGGTGAAAATTCTATTCTGTTCTTTCACACTCAGTCTTGAATAGAGGGGCAACAGTTCATAACCCGATGGACCCTTGCGCTTGATTGCCCGGGCGGTTTCTCGGATTTCGCGCTCTCCCGGCAGAAATATCAGGACATCGCCACCGGGCATCGTTTCGATTTCATTCAACACATCCAAAATCAACCGGATATCTGGCTCGTCATCATCCGGACACTCAGAGACAGGGCGATAGTGTAACTCTACAGGATAGGTCCGGCCGCTCACCTCAATAACCGGTGCGCCGCCGAAATGTCTAGAGAAGCGGTCGACATCAATAGTCGCAGAGGTGATAAGCACCTTCAGGTCAGGCCGTTTTGGCAAAATCCGCTTGATATAACCGAGGAGAAAATCGATATTCAGACTGCGCTCATGGGCCTCGTCAACAATCAGCGTGTCATATCGCTCAAGGAACCGGTCATTCTGTGTTTCCGCCAGCAGGACTCCATCGGTCATGACCTTAACCAGGGTGGAGGGTTGACTGACATCGTCGAATCTCACCTGGTAACCGACCTCGTGTCCTACCCTGACATCAAGCTCTTCCGCAATGCGATGTGCAATAGTACGTGCCGCAACCCGCCGTGGTTGTGTATGACCTATCGTCCCGAATATACCTAATCCGGCGTCCAGGCATATCTTGGGCAATTGCGTGGTTTTTCCTGAACCCGTCTCGCCCGCAATGATGACCACCTGCTGATCCAGCAGCGTCTTCAATATCTTCTGGACATAAGTCGATACAGGCAGAAATTCTGGATAACTGATATTCAGTTTGCTGGCCTGGCGCTCTGA
>CAXPUI010000545.1:0-3326 GCA_964220205.1 Candidatus Allofontibacter communis
TCCGCGACATGGACGTTTCGATGATCGTGCCCCAGCATGGCAAACGCTTTGAAGGGCCAGTAATGGTTGATCGCTTCCTGAACTGGGTCAGCGACATTGAGTGCGGTATCGACCTGATGACACAGGACAACTATCGCCGGCCGGTCGATTACGTATAGCCAGAAATGAAGTGGCAGCCAAAAGGCTGCCACTTTGAGAGATGACTGCGAATGCCGGTATTAGCTTTCCGGATTCACTGCTTGCCGCCAGACCCTCCGCCGCTCTTGCTCCAATCCTGAGACTTGTTCATCCCACCGCCATTCATCATGCCTTTCTGGCCATCATTCATCATGCCCTGGCCCTTTTTCTGGCCCGCAGCCGTCGGTGGCAGATTTTCAATATCAACACCACGGGCCCTTGCACGCTCTACCATCCGTTGGTGGTGTTCCTGGCGGAATGCCTGCCGCTGCTCGGGCGTCATCGAACGCATTTGCTCTCGGAACTGCTCCCTTTCCTGTTCAGACATCATGCCGTAACCGGAAATTGGGTACCCGTCCCGATCCATCATCTGGTCCTGCGTTTGCGACTGCAGACGATCCCTTGTCTGATCCATATCCTGATCCTGTGCATACGCAGCCGACAACGGCAACATCAGGGTTAAAGCCAACGATGCGGAATAAAGACTAATCAGTTTCATGAGTTCAGTCTCCTTTTCAGCCCGGAAATCCCCGGCTTCAGGAACAGCTGTCCAAATTTGGGCGATCCCGCCCTGAGGCGGGAACTCCATTCTTTGAGCATACTCCCGGAGATACCGTCAGAAATCTGACCAAGATCAATTCCGACCATTCATGAACACAAATTCACCCTCTATTCATTTCTCCAAACAGGCATCCCGCCCACGCCAAGCTGGCTCCGCTGATAAGCTGTCGGCAACGCCAGTAATAAACTGATGCGCACTGGGTTGACCGCTCGTTGCAGCCATCTTGATCAAACATAGCCCCTCAGCGATCCTCCCCTGTTCATACAATTTCTTTCCCAGCCGCCAGCGCGCATCGCTGTTTCCCGCTTCCGCAGCTCGCCGGTACCAGCTGATGGCCTCGCCTTTGTCAGGAACAGTCCCTCTACCCTCTTCATACGCCATGGCCACTTCGACCATGCTGATGGAATCGCCGCTCTCGGCCGCCCGCAGGTACCACTGAAAGGCTTTCTTCTGGCTTTGTTCTACGCCCTGCCCCTGGGCATACATGTTGGCCACATTCAGCATGCCCTGGCGACTGCCTTCCTCTGCCAGCGCCAGATACTGATCGAAAGCCGATTCATATTGCCCCATCTTGTAGACGACATAAGCGTTGAGAACCCGGATCATGTCCCGTGCCACCTGCTCCTGATCGCCGTTCTCGTTACCCCCGGCACTCGCCAACGAGCATGAAAAGATCAGGCACAGAGCCAGCATCCGAACCGTTATCTGCGTTGCGCTTTGTCTTTGCATTCTGTTCCCCGACGCATGTCAGTTGTCCTCTCACGCTAGCAGTGGCTAGCCGATAGGTCTGTGCATCAAAAGTGCTGTTCTGCTGGCACCTTGGTATTGGCGGATCGTGAAAACCATCCCGGAACAGGGGCCAAATAAGCCTGTCCCAAACCGGCAATGTTGAGTAAAATCCGGCCTTTTCCAGAGAACCAAGAGGCAGCGCAGATGGGCAGAGCCTACCAGAACCGCAAAGAATCCATGGCCAAGACGGCTGCGGCAAAAACCAAGGTCTACAGCAAGTACGGCCGCGAGATTTACATGAGCGCCAAGTCGGGAGGTCCTGATCCGCAGGCCAACCTGTCCCTGCGCGGACTGATCGAGCGAGCCAAGAAAGACCAGGTGCCCTCCCACGTCATCGAAAAGGCCATCGATAAGGCCAAGGGCGGGGCTGGCGAAGATTACTCCCCCGCTCGCTATGAAGGCTACGGACCGGGCAACTGCATGGTGATCGTGGACTGCCTGACCGATAACCCGAACCGTACCTTTGGCGACGTGCGCCTGGCCTTCACCAAGACCAAGTGCAAGATCGGCACGCCCGGCGCGGTGTCGCACATGTTTGACCACAGCGCTATTTTTGCGTTCAAGGGCGAAGATGAAGAAGCCGTACTCGAAGCGCTGATGGAAGCGGATGTCGATGTCACCGACATAGAGAACGAAGATGGCCTGATTACCGTGTTCACTCCCAACACCGAATACGCCAAGGCTCGCCAGGCACTCGTGGACGCCATTGAAGACATCGATTTTGAAGTGGATGAAATCCAGTTCCTGCCCAAAACCACCACAATGGTAGAAGGCGACGACATCCCCATGTTCGAGAAATTCCTCGACATGCTGAACGAGCTGGACGACGTACAGAACGTGTTCCACAATGCCGAGCTGCCAGAACAGTAAACAGCCCGGCCTCCGGCCATGCAGGAAGATAACACCATGCAACAGAACGCTCCCTCAACCCGCAAAGCGCGAGTGGTGGTCCTGAAAACAGGCACCACCTACCCGGACATTCGGGCAAGGTTTGGCGATTTTGACGAGTGGTTCCTGCGAGGCCTGTCAAACGAGCTGGAGATCACTGTGGCCAACGCCGAAGCTGGCGAACTGCCGGGGAATCCGGTGGACTGGGACGGCATCGTGGTAACAGGCTCTCCGGCCATGGTCAGCGACCGTGCCGAATGGAGTGAGAAAGCGGGGCGTTGGCTGGCAGAAGCCGTCAGAAGTGAAGTGCCAGTACTCGGTGTCTGCTATGGCCACCAGTTGCTGGCCCACGCGCTGGGCGGGGAAGCGGGTTACCATCCGAATGGCCGGGAAACCGGCACCCACGAGGTTGAGCTTCTCCCCGAAGCCGCCTCGGATGCCCTGTTCCGCGAGCTTCCGACAACATTCCCGGCCCAGCTGACGCACAGGCAATCGGTGCTGCGCCTGCCCGAAGGCGCGGTGCTGCTGGGGCGTAACCGGTTCGAGCCCCATCAGGCCTTCAGAGTTGGATCCTGCGCCTGGGGCGTGCAGTTCCATCCGGAGTTCACGGATGCCATTATGAGTGCCTACCTGAAAGTACAGGCGCCGGACTTGGCCCGGGAGGGGCTGGATGCCGAGGCCCTGATCGCCGGGGTAAAACCAGCGCCAGACGCGTCCTCACTTTTGTCCCGTTTCAGCCGATTTGTTCAGGACCGGATTCGGTAAAACGGGCAGCAACCGCTCCTGTCAGTCGAGGATGTAAGCGGTTTTTTCCAGCGCCTGCTCTTCTTCGTCGATAAAGCGAAACTCGTTCCAGCCAATGCGCACCATGTCGTTGCTGTTGAGGCGCTGCCGGTCAGCAACCCGTAGC
>CAXPUI010000546.1:0-6404 GCA_964220205.1 Candidatus Allofontibacter communis
AGAGCGTTGACTTTTCCAATCCGCAAACCCTTTACGATATTGATATTGCCCCTGTTTCAGCAACATCCCCCTGCGCTGCGCATGCTGGGGTTTGTTCGACAGTGTTTCAGCCATCCGATCAGGACCCTGCAACTGTTTTCATTCAGGCGCGCCAGAAATTTCTACAAACTGCTGACGGCAAGGCAGGATCTGATTGACCAGGTGGTCACCAATTACGAAGAAAGCTTTCGCATACCCGAGGATAAACAGAGAACCTCTACCCCTGCATTTGAACCCGATGAGATTGAGAACCTCCGGTTATCTCTTCCCACCTCTGACGAACCACTCGTGTCTGTACTGATTCCGGTGTACAACCAGCTGGAATACACCTTGAAATGCCTGCAGTCCATTGCCGAACATGAACCGAAGGTTGCGTTTGAGGTTGTTGTTGCCGATGACTGTTCCACAGATGCGACCCCCCAGGTACTTGCGAGAATCAATGGACTTCGGGTTGTCAGAAACCCGGAAAACCTCAAGTTCCTGCTGAGTTGTAATCGTGCCGTTGATTTCTGCAGGGGCAAGTACGTCTTTCTGTTGAATAACGATACTGTCGTGAGCGAAGGCTGGCTGGATACACTCACGGACGTTTTCGAGACGCGTCCCGATGCCGGTCTCGTCGGCTCAAAGCTGGTCTATCCTGACGGTCGATTACAGGAGGCAGGCGGCATTGTCTGGCAGGACGGCTCGGCATGGAATTTTGGCCGATTGCAGGATGCCGAAGCGGCGGAGTTCAATTATGTGCGTGAGACCGACTATATCTCAGGGGCCGCTATCATGTTCCCCCGCGAATTGTTTCTTGAACTTGGCAAATTCGACGAATGTCTGGCGCCCGCTTACTATGAGGATACGGATCTGGCGTTTCGCGTTCGTCAGGCTGGCAGAAAAGTCTACTACCAGCCGAGTTCTGTCGTTGTTCATTTTGAGGGCATATCTCACGGTACCGACGAAACGGACGGCCTGAAAAAATACCAGGTCGCCAATCACGAAAAGTTTGCAGCCAAATGGTCCGATGTACTAGCCGGGCACTATCCCAATGCCCAGGCAGTATTCGTTGCAAGGGAGCGCGCTCAGGAGAAAACAACAATCCTTGTTATTGACCATTACGTGCCCCACTTCGACAAGGATGCCGGTTCGCGCTCGACCTTTCTCTATCTGAAACTGCTGTGCCAGGCGGGCTGCAATGTCAAATTCATCGGTGATAATTTCTACAGGCACGAGCCCTACACCTCAGCCTTGCAGCAGATGGGAATCGAGGTGCTGTATGGCGACTACTATTCGAAACACTGGAAAAACTGGCTTGAAGAAAACAGCCGATATATTGACGTAATCTACCTGATGCGACCGCACATTGCAGAAGCTTACATCGACACCATTAACGCTTTGCCGGACAGGCCCAGGACCATTTATTTCGGTCACGACCTGCATTATCTGAGGCTGGAAAGGCAGGCCCTGCTTGCTGAAGATTCAAAGCTTCAGACCGAAGCGGACTCATGGCGAGAGAAGGAATTCACGCTGTTCGATAAGGTGGATGTTATTTACTACCCGTCAGTCGTGGAAGTTGATGAAATCAAGAAGTCCAGGCCAGATCTGCCGGTCAAGGCCATACCGCTGTACCCTTTTGAGACTTTCCGGGACGACGATGTCACTGTCGAGGACCGGTCCGGGATGCTATTTGTAGGTGGCTTTAATCACCCGCCCAATGCAGATGGCCTGACCTGGTTCATCGAGTCAGTCCTGCCCCGGATCGTTACAGCGATTCCTGACATTTGCCTTAACGTAGTGGGCTCAAATATGCCGAAAGAAATTTCCGCGCTTGATAGCGAACACGTCCGTGTACATGGGTACCTGACTGACGAAGAACTGGAAAATCTGTATCAATCCGTGCAGCTCAGTGTTGTACCACTTCGATTTGGCGCCGGCATCAAGGGTAAAGTCCTTGAAGCCATGGATCACGGCGTACCGGTGGTTACTACGCAGGTTGGTGCTGAAGGCATCCCGGATTCGGAAGACTGTCTAGTGATTGAAGATGAATCTGGTGCCATGGCAGATGCGATCATCAACGTCTATAACAACAGGGATCTGTTGGATGCCTATGCCAGCCAAGCGAGAGCGACTCTCCACCAATCATTCAGTACCCAAGCGGTCCTCGAAATCATCGCTGATGATTTCATGATACAAGTGCCATGAAGTACATCAATATCATTCTGTTTAAGACCTGGGCGGATCTGCGGGCAGAAGCCAGTCGTGCTTACATCGGGTTTATCTGGTGGTTTCTCGAACCTTTACTGTACATGTCGGCCTTCTACCTGATTTTCGGCTTGGGCCTCAGGATGGGGGGTGAAGGCTTTATCTATTTTCTCCTCGCAGGACTGGTGCCTTGGAAATGGTTCAGCAGCACGGTTGCCAACGGATCAAGGGCTATCGAGGCCGGGGCCGGTATGATTCACCAGGTGTACATACCCAAAGTGGTGTTGCCATCGATTATCGTCGCAGTCAACACCGTCAAGTTCCTCATGATATTACCGCTGCTCATCGGTTTTCTGTTGATTAATCGCGAAGGCACGCAGGTGAACTGGGTCATGCTCTTCCCACTGGTTCTGTTGCAGTTGCTCTTCATCTGGTCAGTGGCGGCACTTTCCTCCGCAATCGTTCCTTTTGTTCACGATGTCCGCTACATCATTGAAAACGGACTGCTGTTTCTCATGTTCCTCTCCGGTATTTTCTTCCAGTTTGACGCGCTGGACCCCGCAGTGCGATCAGTATTGCTTCTGAACCCAATGGCGATACTGATCGAGAGTTTCAGGGAGGTCCTGATGTACGGAGGTTACCCGGACTTTTCACAACTTACCTACGTGCTGGTACTTTCCCTGGTTACAGCAGCCATCGCTGTAACTATGCTGCTGCACTATGACCGACGTTACCCGAAGGTATTGTAAAGATGCAGGATTCAGTCGTGCTGACGCTCGAAGATGTAGGTGTTAAGTACCGCAAGCGGGTATCGTTCTTCGGCGGTGAATGGCATTGGGCTATCAGGAATCTCAGCTTTGAGGTTTATGCCGGCGAAACTCTGGGTATCGTGGGCCACAATGGTGCAGGCAAAAGCACCCTGTTGAAAGTGCTGGCCGGGATACTCGCTCCCGACGAAGGTCATATAGTCAGAAATTGTGAGACAGCATCGCTACTGACCATCAGCCTTGGCTTCATGCCCCATCTTTCAGGCCGGGATAACGCAATTCTCAGCGGCATGTTACTTGGACTGACGCAGGCAGAGGTACGGGAAAAATTACCCGAGATTATTGCTTTTGCAGAACTGGAATCATTCATCGATGAACCCTTCAGGTCTTACTCGTCGGGCATGAAGGCCCGACTGGGGTTTGGTATCGCGTTTTCCGCAGATCCGGATGTTATCCTGATTGATGAAGTGCTCGGTGTAGGCGACCGTCAGTTCAAAAAGAAATCCACTGCCGCCATGAAGGAAAAGATACACTCTGACAAGACTGTTGTTCTGGTATCACACAGTGAGGCAATGATTCGGCAAACCTGCGACCGGCTCATATGGGTCGATCATGGCGAAGTCATCGCTGAGGGGGAAGTGGAGGATGTACTGGCGCTGTACACTGCCAATTCAGGAAAGAGCCAGTTGCCTAAGAATGAAGCATAACTGCCGGGCATCGTTATCCGGCGAAAACCATTGCGAGCTGCCAATCTCGAGATACAGTGCCGCATCTCGCGCAATATCGATACCGGCTTCGATGCGAAACAACCCGCCACCAATCTCCTGTGAATGAATCACCTCACCGGAAATCCTGATGGTCAGCGTCGAGGGCTTTGAATCCTCCGGGCGCCAACCTTCCAGGAGCAATGTTGACGTGCTATCCCCGGGCCGAAGAGCAACCTCCAAGTTTTTGCCGACCCAGCCATCTTCCCAGTAGTTCTGAACATTGGATACCTGGGTTGCGCCGCTCACGGGAAAGTCCTCAAAGGTACGAGGCGACGACGGCTCTTGCTTGAAGCCGACGAAAATATCACGCCAGATTCCTGCTTCTCCAGCAGGATGAAATTCAATGCTATGGAACTTGCCTGAGGCCTCCATCAGATTCATGACCCAGTCTTTGTCGATCTCTGCAGGCCTGTCCAGGATCTTGTCTTTATAGATATCCTCGTTGGTGTATCCCATTTCAATGACGCAGATGGATTCCGCCTTGTCGAAGATCAGTTCAAAACACTTCAGCCCGGCTTCGTATCCCCGCTGAGCCATCACCCATTGAATTGTCGCAAACGTGCTGATGACGTCATAGGTTTTATCGTCTTCCTGAAGGAAAGCCAGCACATCCTGCTTTGCGTAATTGACCGACTGGCCTTTAATGCGAGCGACCTGGCTCGCCCAGGCAATGAAGTCCTGACTGACATCAACACCGCTTGATCTGAAGCCGTGCGTTGACATACCGTGGGAGAAAAAGCCGGAACAACACCCAAGATCAATAAAGCTCGGCTGTTTGACCGGATGATCGAGCTTTTCCTGGACAGCTGCGCACCGCGCTACTGCGTCCAGCGCAATATTGAGCCTGGCAGGACAGTCCGTTCGCACAAGACCCCACCCTGTCATGTCAACGTCGTAAAACGGTTGGTAAGTGTGGAGTTCGCCAGGAAAAGGCTCAGATGCTTTGACGGTCTCAAGGAGATTAGCAACTTCAGTGTTCATGTTGTCCTCATAGCAGAGATCACACAGATGTGTGGGATAAACCATATCTTCAGTGTAGATGACATGCGTCGACTCTCGACCGCACTCACAGGGAACGGTCATATGTACCTTGGAAAACTCGTAGTCAGACACAGCATTGAGTTGAGCGGTTGACGGCGTGCCAGCCATTCCATCGACTCCCCGCGCTGACGCCGTTACCCAATCTACAACGATTCGGGGACTGAAATATTGCGCTTCGTCGAATACCATCAGCGTCCCCGGTGCTGCCGTCGCGAGCAGGCTGGTTGCCTCTTTGGTCTCGACGACATGGTCAATGGGATACTGCTTGTTGGCATCCCGACAGCCCATGAGGCCACCAGCGCGCACATTCGGGCGTCGAGTTAACTCTTCATGCTCATTCGACAGAACCAGCACAACCTGCCCCCCTTGCGCTTTCCGGTCATTCATCGCATCGATAATGGCACTGGTTTTCCCCGAGGCTGGAAGACCGGTAAATACTTGAAGGGACATCTGGTTTTGCTTGGGTGTGAGAAAATGCGCATTCTATATCAATTAACCACGACACACCCTATGCAAAGCCTTCCTGACAAAGACTATGTGGCATGGTGAGCACTGCGAGCTACCCGATATTGAAGTCTGCAACCCTGCGGAGTCGCCGCCCGGGTCGGCGGACGCTCACATAGCCTTTGAAACTGTCGATCGCAAGTTCTCTCCAGGGTCAGAGCTGTTCCGCTAAACTGGCTTGGACACGAAGCCGGAATCACTGCTCACACTGATGGAGCAGACTGTTTTTTGGCTGACATCACGCTTTGACAGTAGAATTTGACCCGCAATAACCAGACTCGAGGTGCTCAGACAGCAGCATGAGAAAAGCGATAATCCATATCGGGCTGGAGAAAACCGGGAGCACATTTATCCAGGATTTCTTTTTCCAGAATCAACAGGCGATCAAGCAACACGGCCTATATTACTCCCGGTGCCTGACCGGGAAAAACCATGCAAGACTGGTTCTTCTGGGACAGGAAGATGAAGGGAAGCCGAATAAGATTCACCATTGGGTCGGCCTGGAACCCGAGGCAGTGCCCGCTGCAAATCGTGACTGGCTGAAAGAAGTTCAAGCCGAAGAGTCCAACGGGCTTACTTTCTGGGCATCGAGCGAATTCCTGAGTTCGTTGTTACACAAACGGGAAAACTGTATTCAGTTTCTCGACAATCTGCGCGTGGTTTTCGATGAAGTTTCCATTGTCCTGTTTGTCAGGAAACAGGACGATTTGCTTCTTTCACGGTACTCGACGTCGGTCTTGGACGGTAATCATAAGCCCCTGACCTTTGGTAAGGCACCTCGGGAAATTGACGTGGTTGCGATCATTGAGAAGTGGGCGGGCGTGGTCCCACCCGAGCATTTTTATGTATTACCCTACTTTGCCGCTTCAAAACCCCGTGAACTCATAGACATTTTTTTGAGACGTACCACGGGTATCGAGCCGGTGCCATCACAATTTGAGTGGCCTGAGGGAGAGGTAAACCCTAGGTTAACTTTCTCCGGCCTTGAAGCGATCAGAAGAATCAATGAACGGCGTGGTTCAATTCCGAAGGAGAAACGCAGAGAGGCCCTTGCGTTGCTTGCAGATCAGACCCAGCATGAAGAAAAGTTTACGTTGTC
>CAXPUI010000547.1:0-3287 GCA_964220205.1 Candidatus Allofontibacter communis
CGATACTCGCTGCCAGACCCAATAACAGTCCGACCTGTCGAACGGCGGATATCTGACTGATCTGCTCAAACTGCTGGATAACGGTCGCGGGAGTATTTTCTGCCATGGCTCTTTGCCTTTTCTATCTTGTCTTCAATTAAACGATCAAATTGTCATGTTCATGACTTCTTTGTAAGCACCAAGAAGCTTGTTACGTACCTGCGTCGTTGCCTCAAAAGAAAGGCTCGACTTCTGCATGGCTACCATGACCTGAGACAACTCAACGTTCGGATCGCCAGCGGCGAAGGCCATCGAGAGATCAGCGGACGTTTTCTGAACGTCGCTGACCGCGCTCAACGAATTATGCAGAACCTCGCCAAAATTCGGCCCGGAGGCGACTGGCGTCGAAGCGGTGGGAGTATCTATATCCAGCGATGCCTGTAATGCTCGCATCTGGGCCAGAACACTGTTTATTTCAACTGAACTCATCGTTGTTTCCTTTTAAGTGGACAGGAGGGTTTCAAGGTACTTCGACACCCATGTCCTTGAACTTTGCCAATTTGTACCGCAGCGTCCTTGGGCTGATTCCCAATCTCTCTGCCGTCTCCTTTCGATTACCACCCGCCTGCTTGAGCACTTCCAGGATCAGGTTCTGTTCATTGCCTTTAAGGTCCTCACCTCGGAGATCAGCCTCGGCAGCCATGACAGAAGCAGGGACAGTGTGATCTGGACCGCTACCCGGAGCGGGAGAAAATCGCAGTGCCGCGTCAGTAATACGGGCGCCGGGTTGCATAACCAGAGCCCGCTGAACGACATTTTCCAACTCTCTCACATTGCCAGGCCAGGGGTATTGGCGCAGCCTGTCTTTCGCCCCGGCATCAAATTCAGGTATCTTCCCACCAGCGTACTTTTCCAGAAAATGCTCGGCCAACGGCACAATGTCTCCTGGTCTCTCCCGCAATGGCGGGACATGCAGAGGCAGGACATTGAGGCGATAGTAGAGGTCTTCTCTGAACCGACCCGCGAACACCTCATCAGCGAGATTCCTGTTGGACGTTGCGAGGATTCTGACATCAAGGTCGATCAGGGTATGGCTGCCCAGTCTCTCCACTTCCTTCTCCTGCAACACCCGAAGCAGCTTGGACTGCAAGGAGAGATCCATTTCCGAAATCTCGTCCAGCAACAGCGTACCGCCGTTAGCCAGTTCAAATTTCCCTTTCTGAGCCTGAGTTGCCCCGGTAAAGGCCCCCTTCTCGTGCCCAAAAAGGACCGCTTCGAGCATCGACTCAGGAATAGCTGCACAATTGATCGCCACATAGGGCGCCTGCCGGCGGTTTGAATGCTCGTGGATCATACGGGCGATCACTTCTTTACCGGCACCCGAATCACCCGTAATCATGACATTGGCATCGGAGACCGCTACGCGTTGTGCAAAAGCCAGCAACTCGCGGCTCCTTGGGTCATCCGCAATGTAATCGCCAGTTCGTTTACCCACAGCATGTTCAATCAACTGGATCAGCGCAGACGCTTCAAAGGGTTTCACCAGATAATCAATCGCACCCTGCTGAATCGCATTAACAGCTCTTGAGACTTCGCCATAGGCAGTCATCAGGACGAACGGCAGGCCCGGCCACAGGCACTGAACACGATCCAGCAATCCATGACCATCGATCTTCGGCATCTGGACATCGCTGACCACCGCATCAACGGGCTGAGCAGACAAAATTGCCAGTGCCTGTTCACCCTGTTCCGCTTCAAGCACATTAAATCCAGCGGCGGCCAATGTCTCTGACAAAGCACCCCGCAGGAAACTATCATCCTCCACAACCCGGACGGTGGTCTGGACAGACCCATTCGGGTCGAACACAGGACCATCACCGGCCATATAACCCTCAATCAGACTACTCATGGGTTGCACCTCACGCGATTCAAGGGCAAGCGAAAGGTAAAGCAGGCACCTGCCTTGTGGTTTTGCGCGACCAGTTCTCCGTCAAAACGCTGAGCGATCTGATAGGCGATAGTCAATCCCAGACCGCTGCCGCCCTGTCGGGTCGTGACGAACGGCACAAAACTCCTCGGCAGTACCTCTTCCGGTATACCCGGGCCATCGTCGATAATTGAAATCTCCAAAGCTGTCGAAGTGACATGAAGCGATAATGTCACCTGCATGCCTGGCTGCATTGAGACCGCATTCTCTGCCAGCGCTGTTAGCGCAGCGAGGAGCGCATCACTATCGCCAAAAATGAAGCAATCATTGTCTCCAAGATCTAGACGAAAACTGGCGTCTTTCTTCTCTATCAATGGCTCCAGCGTCTGCCCCAGCGTTTCGGCGACCTCACGGAAGGAAAATACTCCCTCTGTCAGTGGACACTGCAGCCAGCGGACGTTTTCAAGTTGCCGGTTTATAGTGAACTCGAGTTGCTTCAGACAAAGAGCGATTGTCTCGCCAACCTGGACGGAGGCTTCACCAGCACCCGATCCATCGATGCCTGACGTTAAACGATCAAGGTAGAGCATGGCTGCTGTCAATGGGGTTCTCAGCTGATGCGCCATCAACGCAGAGGATTGCCCGACAGTTTCCAGACCCAGCCAGTCAGCCATCTCCGAAATATCGTTAACCACGACAATCTGGTCGTTCTGCTCCGGCCGTATCGTACTGGTAATCGACAATCTACGGCCGCTGAGCAACTTGATCTGCTGCCCGCTTGCGTCGACGCTGACAGCAATCTCCCGGATTACGTCCAGGAAGTCCCTGTCAACAAGGCTGACACCGAAAAGTTCAATCGCCCTGCGGTTGGCCAGCAACACGAGGTTCTGGCGATCCAGCACCAGCAATCCGGAAGGCATATCATTAACCAGGGAGGTCATACTCTCTGACAAGGTCACCTGCTCCGATGGGCCCGGTTGTTCCGGCGAAAGTGGTATGGACTGTTCCATGCGCAGTTCATCAATCTCCCGGCCGGCAAAGTCAATCGATTCGCAGAGCTTGCCAATTGAGTCTGTCAGACACAGGATATGAGCGGACTGAGCCTCTTCTAAGGGATTAGCTAGTGATTCCATGGGGCTTTCGCTGCCTGTGTTTCGCTTTGTTATCGTTGCCCTTCATAAAAGCAAAATCCATGCCTAATTTAATTTTCTATATAAAACAGCAGGTTAGGGGTTTTCGTCGCGCCGGGTGTCAAAATTCCAACACTTGGTCGAATGATCGTGATCACCTGGCAGGCCTTCGCCGCGGATACAACAGGGAGGGTTGGGAGGAACTCAGGCGTAGCTGATGTCGTATTTACGGATTTTTTCCACGAGCGTGG
>CAXPUI010000548.1:0-7986 GCA_964220205.1 Candidatus Allofontibacter communis
ATTTTCACTCAAACCCTTTTCCAGCCAGAGGCTGTCAAGAAAAGTATCGATCCGGGATTGATCACTGAGATTGCACATGAGTTCAGTTTACCAAAAGAACGTACACGGCAGAGACACCCACCGCAGACGCCACGAGCTTACCCAGCGTGAGTAGGATAGGACCCAGCAGGTGTCCGTACTTTTAGTTCAGCTTTTCCTTGATACGGGCAGATCGACCGCTACGCTCGCGGAGATAATAGAGCTTGGCCTTGCGAACGTCACCGCGCCGTTTAACACTGACGCTATCGATCTGGGGGCTGTGTGCCTGGAACGTTCGCTCCACACCGACGCCATGAGATATCTTCCGAACCGTAAAAGACGAGTTAAGGCCTCGATTCCGCTTGCCGATCACCACGCCTTCATAGGCCTGAAGTCGCTCACGGTTGCCTTCCCGGACTCTCACCTGAACAACGACGGTATCGCCCGCTCCGAAATCCGGCAAATCACTTTTCAGCTGATCATTCTCAATCTGTTCGATAATCTTGTTCTTGCTCATGAACCTTTCCTTAACACGCTCTAATCACAAAAAGCACTTCAGCGCCGTAAATTGTTAACTCTCCAAATCTCTATCAGTTGCGTTTCCGTTACGCTGGATACTTTCATATTCATCCAACAACAGACGCTCTTCTTCGCTCAACTCACGCTGAACCAGCAGGTCCGGGCGTCGCTCCCGCGTCCTTCCCAGAGCCTGTTGCTTGCGCCAGCGAGCAATCTTTTCATGATTACCGCTGAGCAGCACTTCAGGCACCCGCAGGCCTGCAACATCCTCCGGCCTCGTGTACTGGGGGTAGTCGAGCAACCCGTCAACAAACGATTCCTGCTCAGCTGACTCCCTGTCCCCTAACGCATCCGGCAGTAGCCGGGTGATGCCATCAATCAACATCATGGCCGGCAACTCTCCACCACTGACGACAAAGTCACCAATGGAGATTTCTTCATCGATGACCGACTCAACCAGTCGTTCATCGATGCCTTCATATCTACCAGCCACCAGGATCAACTCCTGGTGTTCCGCCAGCCGATCAAGATCGGCCTGCGTCAATCGCTTGCCCTGTGGTGATAAATACACCACCGGACAATTGGTCGCTGATTTCTGCCGGGCCGCCTGGATCGCATCATGCAGCGGCTCAACCTTCATCAGCATCCCGGGACCACCACCATAAGGCTTATCATCCACCGTCTTGTGGCGGTCCAGAGCAAAGTCCCTCGGGTTCCAGGTATCGACTTCCAGTATGCCTCTTTCAATCGCACGACGGGTAATACCGTAATGCGTCAGCGCCTCGAACATCTCCGGGAACAACGACACGATTCCAATCCACATGACGTGTTGCCCTGTCTAGAAGTCAGCCTGCCAATCAACCAGGATTGTACCGGCTTCCCGATCCACTTTTAGAACGACCCTTTCTTCAACATACGGAATCAGCCGTTCTTTGTTATCTATACTCTCTTCGGTTGGCGTTACCGCCATGACGTCATTAGCGCCCGTTTCTACCATATGGCTGACCTCGCCGAAGCACTGGCCTTCACGGTTAACAACACCAAGTCCCACAAGCTGGAACCAGTAGAAGTCTCCTTCCTCAAGTTCCGGTAGCGCCGCTCTGGGAACGTGTATCTCATAACCGGTCAATTCATCTGCCCGGCTGCGGGATTCAACTCCCAAGACGCTGGCGATCAGCTTTTTGCCATGCGTCTGACCTTTGTTTACTTCTACTCTCTGTTCTGACTCACCTTTCCGGAGTATCCACGGCGAGTAATCAAAAATCGCCTCGACAGGGTCAGTATAAGAATAGATCTTTATCCAACCCTTGATCCCGTGACTGCCAGTAATGCTGCCGAGACGGATTTCACTCACTGGCGAAAAAAACGTTGTGGCTACGCAGCTGCCTCAGGCGCCGCTGCAGCTGTCGCTTTGCGGTAATCCTTGGCAAGCTTTGCGACTCGATCAGAGACCTGGGCACCCTGGCGAACCCAGTAGTCCAGTCTTTCGAGGTCGAGCCGAATACCTTCTTCCGCGCCACGCGCAATGGGATTGAAAAAGCCGAGTCGCTCGACAAATCGACCATCCCGTGCACGCCGGCTGTCGGCCACATTAATGTGGTAAAACGGTCGCTTCTTGCTACCACCCCTGGCCAGACGAATAGTTACCATGTCTTTGTTTTCCTTCAAAAATTCGGTCTGATACGCCGGTCCGGCGATCAAAGGGGGCGTATTGTACGGGAATGACACGGCAAATAAAAGCAGCGCAACTTACTGATTTATATGACTTCTTGTTCCTGCCGATCTCGCGATCAGGTGTTAGGCTAACGACGCGGGAACCCTGGCGGGGCCTGCATACCGCCCATGCCACGCATCATATTGGCCATGCCGCCTTTTTTGCCCAGCTTTTTCATCATCTTCTGCATCTGTTTATGCTGCTTCAGCAGGCGATTCACATCCTGGATCTGCGTACCCGAGCCTCCTGCGATACGCTTTTTCCTGGACCCATTGATGCTGTCAGGATAAAGACGTTCGCCCGGCGTCATGGAGTTAATAATCGCCTCCATCTGACTAAACATATTGTCATTGACCTTTTCCTGTGCAGCCTGCGTCATCTGGCCCATACCAGGCATTTTATCCAGCATATTCGTGATGCCACCCATATTGTTCATCTGCTGAATCTGGTCGCGAAAGTCCTCCAGGTCAAACTTTTTGCCACGAGTGATCTTCTTCGCCAGTCGTTTCGCTTTCTTCTTATCAATCTTCTGCTCGGCTTCCTCGATGAGCGTCATGACGTCGCCCATGCCGAGAATCCGTGAGGCGATCCGCTCTGGACGGAAAGCCTCCAGCGCGTCGATGGTTTCACCAACAGCCATAAACTTGATGGGTTTGCCGGTCACGGACCGAACGGACAAGGCTGCACCGCCTCGGCTGTCACCATCTGCCTTCGTCAGGATAACGCCTGTCAGGGGCAGAACCTCACCGAACGATTGCGCGGTACTGGCAGCATCCTGGCCAGTCAGCGCATCAACCACGAACAGGGTTTCAGTGGGCGACAGCGAGTCGTGCAGTGCCTGAATCTCTGCCATCATTTCCGTATCAACATGGAGACGACCGGCAGTATCCACGATCAGCACATCCATGAACTGTTTTTGTGCCGCTGCCAGCGCTGCTTTGGCGATATCGACCGGCTTCTGATCTTCTGAGGACTCGAAGAAGTTGAGGTCAGCCTGCTCCGACAATTGTTGCAACTGCCTGATAGCAGCTGGACGATAGACATCGGCACTGGCCACCATCACCGACTTCTTTTCCCGGTTTTTCAACCAGTGTCCCAGCTTCGCCGTTGAAGTCGTCTTACCCGCGCCCTGCAGACCCGCCATTAGAATGACCATGGGTGGCTGGACATTAAGATTCAGGGCACTCTCGCCCTCTCCCATGATCGCTGTCAGCTCATCATTAACGATCTTGATGAAAACCTGTCCCGGAGAAAGACTGGCTGATACCTCAGCGCCCAACGCTCGGGTCCTAACCCGGTCAATAAAGTCTTTTGCCACCGAGAGCGCTACGTCAGCTTCGAGCAACGCAACCCGCACCTCCCGAAGAGCTTCCTGGATATTATCTTCTGTAAGTTTCGCTTTGCCCGTCAGCACAGCCAGGGTGCTGCTGAGACGATCGGTCAGAGAATCAAACACGGTGTTACCTGAAATGACTGTTGCTGTGTCATTATATACGAACCCCTCCAGGTACGAGACAAAAGGTGTCACTGATACTGCCGGGCATCATCGCCATATTGCTCTACATCATCGCTACCGTGATGCAGCTTAGAACCGTCATCAGCAACTCAGACCACGAGCACTGGCCGAAACTGCTTGGCGGCATCGCTGTGCTGCTGCATGCCTGGACTGCGCTTGCAGACTTACTGGACGGAACCGGGATCGACCTCGGCGTCTTTCCCATGTTGTCTCTGATGGCGCTGTCTATCGCTGCCATCGTGCTGATCAGCGGTCTGCGACGCCCTGTAGACAACCTCTTTATCGTCATATTTCCGCTGGCAACACTGACGCTGGCACTGGAACTCGGCCTGCAGGGCGAATCTGAGGTTCGCAACGATGTCCCAGCAGGAACCATTGGCCACATCGTCCTGTCGATAGTTGCCTACAGCCTTCTGACCATCGCAGCGGTCCAGGCACTCCTGCTATCTCTGGGCGATACCCTGCTGCGCAACCGTCGCCTCGTCATACTGCAGCAGATGCCCTCCCTGGAAACCATGGAGGAACTGATGTTTGAAATGGTCGCCTGGGGCCTGGTGTTTCTAACACTATCAATCACCAGCGGCTTCCTCTCGCTTGAGGATATTTCGGGACCCGGTCTCTGGCATCACACCATCATTACCCTGTTGGCCTGGGCTGTCTTCATCGTGCTGTTGTGGGGCCGCCAGCAGCTCGGCTGGCGCGGCGAAATTGCATCTCGCTGGGCACTCACCGGCTTTGTCCTCCTCGCGCTGGGCTACTTCGGCAGCAAGGTCGTACTAGAGATGGTCCTGCTGCGCTAGAGTTTCCCTCTTCGCTGTTTTTTGCTACAAAGAGCGTCCCGCAATTATAGAGGTGTCCATATTTGGACGATCCGTCGATAGCAACCCTGACCGGTTCTATCATCCTGCTGATCATTGTCTCAGGCTATTTCTCAGGCTCCGAGACCGCCATGATGGCACTCAATCGTTACCGACTGAAACACCTGTCGAAGGAAGGGCATGGTGGAGCCAAGCGCGCCGCGAGGCTGCTTGAACGACCGGACCGATTACTGGGTGTGATCCTGATAGGCAACAACCTTGCGAACTTCACCGCCGCGTCACTGGCCACCGTCCTCGCCATCAACCTGCTCGGTGAACAAGGCGTCGCCTGGGCACCTGTTATCTGCACGATCGTTTTCTTGGTGTTTGCTGAAGTCGCGCCAAAAACCATTGCCGCGGTATACCCCGAAAAAGTCGCACTCCCCTCTTCCTACCTGCTCCAGATCCTGCTGTTTCTCGCCTTTCCCTTTGTCTGGCTGGTTAACAGTGTCGCCAACGCCTTGCTGAAGCTTTTCGGCGTTCAGCATGGGGATGCCACCGAGGATCATCTCAGTGTTGACGAACTCCGTACTGTTGTACACGAAGGCTCACAGATCGCCGGCCATGACCAGGACATGATGCTGGGCGTGCTGGATCTGGGCAAAGTAACCGTCGATGACATCATGATCCCCCGCAACGAGATCATCGGCAATGACCTGGATGACGACATGGAAGACATCGTCACGCAGCTACGCACCATTCAGCACACGAGGATTCCTGTCTTCAAGGAGGACATCGACCGCATCCTGGGCATCCTCCACGTCCGGAACGCCGCCAAGTTCCTGATCGCCGGCGAATTAACAAAAGCCGCTCTCATGCAGGAAACAGCCGACCCCTACTTTGTACCCGAAAACACGCCTCTGCAGATCCAGTTGATCAATTTCCAGCACGCCAAAGAGCGGATCGCCATGGTGGTTGATGAATACGGCGATATCCAGGGCATCGTCACGATCGAAGATATCCTCGAGGAGATCGTCGGCGACTTCACCACCGACATGCATGCGACCAGCACTGATATTCATCCCCAGGAGGATGATACCTACCTGATTGATGGCGGTGCGCACGTCCGGCTGATCAATCGCTCGCTGGGCTGGGAGTTGCCAACAGATGGGCCGAAAACGCTAAATGGTCTGATTACCGAGCACCTGGAAACCATCCCAGATTCCAACATCTGCCTGACTATTGACCGCTATCGCATAGAAATTGTGCAGATCCAGGAGAACATGATCAAAACAGCCAAGCTGTCTGAAGTCGCTCAACCCGCCTAACGCCACATGCGGTTTATTGCAGCGATAATCGACGTAAAGGCCGCCGTCGTCGTGTTCTGGCTGATGCCAACCCCGTAGTACTTATTGCCGTCATCATCGCTCAGGGCCAGGATGCAGATAGCCTGGGCTTCCGACCCTTCTTTCAATGCGTATTCCTGGTAGTCAATGACGTTCAGCGGTTCATTGAGTGTTTCCACCATGGCATTGATAAACGCTTCAATCGGACCCGATCCTCGACCGCTGACATTCACCTCGCTGTCCGCTACCTGGATACTGGCAGTACAGCTTTCACCGCCATCCGGTTCAGACTGCACCTGGTAATCATTCAACTGATAAGGACCTTCCACCTCGATGTATTCACTGACGAAAGCGGTCCAGATGTTATCGGGCTTCAATTCCCCACCATCAGCCTCAGACAGGGCCTGGACTATAGGACTGAATTCCAGCAGCAACGGACGGGGCAACGTTACGCCAAAGAAGTTTTCCAGGATAAAGGCAACGCCCCCTTTACCAGACTGGCTGTTGACGCGCACCGTCTCCCGGTAATGGCCACCCACGTCAGACGGATCGATGGGGAGATAAGGTACCTCCCAGGCCGAATCGCCGCCGGCCTCGACAAATGCCATACCCTTTTTGATGGCATCCTGGTGAGAACCCGAAAACGCGGTAAAGACCAGTTCACCCGCATAGGGCTGGCGGGCATGAATGGGAATCTTGGTGCACTCCTCTGAGACTGCAACGATTTTAGGCATGTCACTGAGATAAAGCTCAGGATCGACGCCCTGGGAGAAGAGATTCATCGCCATCGTGATAATGTCAAGGTTGCCCGTTCGTTCACCATTGCCGAACAAGGTGCCTTCGATTCGCTCCGCACCTGCCATCAAACCCATCTCCGAGGCAGCGACCCCGGTGCCCCGATCGTTGTGCGTGTGCAGACTGATGACCGCCTTGTCACGGTCAGGCAGGTTGCGGGTAAAGTACTCGATCTGGTCCGCGTAAAGATTAGGTGTACCCATTTCCACCGTCGACGGGAGATTCAGAATAATCTTGTTATCAACATCCGGCTGCCAGACCTCCATGACTGCGGCACAGATCTCAACCGCGTAATCCACTTCCGTCGCAGTATAACTCTCCGGCGAATATTCAAGACTCAGGTTGGTTCCCGCGTCGATCAGCGGCTGGGTGTAGTGTTTGACAATCTCCGTGGCATCAGTCGCCAACCGGGTGATCTCATCCCGGCTCATATCAAAGACCACTTTACGCTGCAGGGTCGAGGTGGAGTTATAGAGGTGAAAAATAACGTTCTTGGCTCCCGCTACCGCCTCGCAACTTCGTTCGATCAGTTCCTGACGAGCCTGGCAGAGAATCTGTATCGTGACGTCCTCCGGGATCCGGTCTTCTTCAATGATCTTACGGACGAAGTCAAAGTCCGTCTGCGACGCCGAGGGGAATCCTACCTCAATTTCCTTGAAGCCGATGTCCACCAGCAGATCCCACATCTTCTGCTTTTCGTTTGGCGTCATGGGTTCCACGAGCGCCTGGTTGCCATCTCGCAAGTCAACGCTGCACCAGCGCGGGGCTGTGGTGATGAATTTATCCGGCCAGGTCCGGCCCGGCAAACTCAAGGGCCGGAATGGCTTGTATTTCCGGAAAGGCATGGACCTTGCCGATTCGGGTTTGCTATCGATTGATGTTTCTTCGCTGTTCATGATTCAGTTCTCAAAATTTTTCTACCTGCTGTATGCAGGGGTGCTTGCTATGCAGGTATTTGAACGGCCGCCTACAACGGCAGTCGTAGCAGTAGGAGAGCTGCAGCAATTTGAGAATGATAGCGCGCAGGTACGGTCGGCAGGGAAATCCTGCTAGTAAAGACAATGTTGCTCATTCGACCGTTCATCTGCGATGTAGAATCCATTCGGGCGGAGACTATAGCCTGTCCCACCCGTATATTTCAATAAATAAGAGCCCTCAGCGCACTAGAGCCTTCAGCGGTAAAGAGCCCTCAGCGGTACAAAAAACCGCCGGTTCATTTACCCAGCGAGCGGAACTCTTTACGATAACGCTGATAACGCTCAACGTAATTATCGGCGCTTT
>CAXPUI010000549.1:0-4659 GCA_964220205.1 Candidatus Allofontibacter communis
CCGCCTTCGCCGGTGTAGAACTTGTAGTAAGCGAGGGGACTTGCCGCAGCACTGGCAAAGCTTGGGCTGATAGTACTGTAACTCCCCTTGAGCCCAAGCCGGTCATAGTCGGTATGGTAGCCGAGCCCGGCAGCTGCACTATTACCTGGAAAGGCCCCTGGATCATCCGGGCCGCTGGCCTCCGCGCCGTTATCGGAGGTAAAGACAAAGACGGTATTCTCATAGACACCCTGCTCTTTCAGGTAAGTGATTAGACGACTGATGTGAAAATCCATGGCCTCGATCATGCCTGCATAGACTGCCATCCGTTTAGCCTCATATCGCTGTCGCTCCGGGCTCAGCAGGTCCCAATCACGTGTACTCGGCATGTGCACCCTGCCTGCATCTTCCGGGACCAGACCAATCTCAATCGCACGCTGGTGTCGAAGCTCACGCAGTGCATGCCAGCCTTCATCGTAGACACCCATATAACGATCGATAAATTCCTGCGGCGCGTGCACGGGTATATGCACTGCTTGGAACGACACATAGGCAAAGAATGGCCTGCCATCCGCGAGATTGCCGTCAATAAATTCTATCGTCTTATCAATCAGGTACCTGGAAGAATAAAAGTCTTCTGGCAGAGTATGGGGTTCACCGTCTGCAAACCAGTTAGCCTTTTCATAGATCGGCAGATAGGGCCGTTGTTCCCAGTTATCTGCCCCGGAGTCCATCAGTGCGACAGTTCGTTCAAAACCCCGCCGACTGGGTCGCTTGTCTGGTGCAGCACCAAGATGCCATTTCCCCGCCATATAGGTGTGGAAGCCCGCATCCTCCAGCAGTGTTGCCAGGGTGACGACATTACTCCCCAGCACGCCCTGGTAACTTTCATAACGCCGCTGTTCCGGCGCTAACATCTCCGGGATATTGGCCACCCCTGCCAGGTGATTATTCACTCCCGTGAGTAACATCGCACGAGCTGGCGCGCAGTTGGCTGCGGTATGGTAATTCGCAAATCGCACACCTTGTTCGGCCAGCGCCGCCAACGTGGGGGTGCTGATCTCACTCCCGAACGGTGCGATGTCGGTATAACCCAGGTCATCGGCAAGAAGAAAGACGATGTTGGGTCGATTCTTGTCAGCGGCGGCAGCGATGGCGCAAGAAACTGCCAGCAATACTAACAGTGTTAGCTTCACGACTCCTGACTTAGCCATCGGGACCCGACTAACAACAAAATACTGACACCGACTTCGAACAGGATCATGCTTCCGGCAAATGCTGCATCGTGCAACGCCCATGAGATGACGCGCCCCACGGCAGCCAGCAGTAGCAGCATCACTGGCGGGTAAAACAAGATCCTTTTGCCGCTGACCACACCCAGCAGGATACAAATACCAGCGGTCAAGAAAAATGCGGCGAAATCACCTATCTGCGAACTTCGACCAATGCCATCTGCCAGAACAAAGCCAAGTTCCGGAGCCATACCCGCCGGGACGACCAGCCACCGAACGCCCATGACCACAAACAGTAATCCGGGTAACACGACGACGATTTTCAGGACTGTGTTCACTAGCTCTCACCTTTCATTAATGCTTGGCATTATATCTAGACCATCGATAGCCACAAACTGATTCTCTGCGCGAGTTCCCTTTAGCATCACAACGATCGGGGAAACAGGGCCGTTCCCGACTCAAACCTGAATCTGCTCTTTCCTGTGCCCTGCGCTTTTGGTTCCAGCGTGCTCGTTTCGTCTCGCCCTCCCGGACAAGACACAGCAGGGTTGTAGACAACTATGGGAGTTAAACCGACGCCGCAATCCGGGGTGCAGGGCCGCGTATACCATTGCGTAACGCAGCATGCTGAGGAACCACGGAACGCCGGTGGTGTAAATTGATCCACATCCGGTAGAGCGCCCGCTTATGCGCCGGCTCCGGTGCATCATGGTATTTCTCCCGACGATGCATCACAGCAAGATTGTTAATGAAAATCACATCACCGGGTTCTTGCTTAAAGGTGAGTTGGATGTCGGGTCGATTCGCATGCTTCTCAATGCAGGCGAGCGCTTCTCGTTCCGCGTCACTATAAGCCTGTCCGGATACTTCTGCGGCGAGCTCCGCCAGTTGAAGGTTGAGCCATGTGCTCATTGCACCTTGGTGCCAGGCGAACACCGGTATTCGCGTCTGTTGAACTTTGCCGAGCGTTTTCGTTGACTCGGCATCACCCTTCTCCTTACGTGAATACAGGGGATACCCCTGCATCAACGCGTTGAGATGCTGCGGATCATTATTCAGGATCTCGTTATAAAGGGTATAGAGGCTTACAAGACCGTTGGTTCCTCCCTCAGGTGCCTGGCGGATACAACTCATCCCGATGCAGTCTCCACCGTCACAGTGAAAGCGAAGCTCATCATTACTTTCGTAACCGCGAGTATCCACACCACGCTCCGCGCCTGCGAAGCGATCGGCAACAATGCTTAACACCTCTCCCTTTGCATTCTGCATGACCGGCTCACCCAGCCCATTGGCAATGATCCAGAAGACGCGGCGCAGCCGCTCTGTGTCATTCGAGTCGAGACCACGAAGCAACACAAAACCTCTGCCAACTGCTAACTCTTCACCGGCAGTCCTAAACAGATCACGGACGACCGGGTTCGTCATGTCCCGCGAAGCAGTTTCCTGCCACCTCGAATCATCAGCCGGTAAGCCATCGGCTAGTTGATAACACGCGTCAATCTCGTCGTCGGTCAGGTGTGTTATCCATTCGCTGCGTGCAAGCTCTCCACCCCGCCATGCTCGAGCATCGATGATTGGCTCACCCGCAATGTCTGTCATTTTCCCGCACACCGCATTGGTAGATCCTCGCAAAGGTATCTCTATTCATGCATTTTTTCCATGGGCATCGACTGCGTTGCGCGTCCAGCACTTCAATGATTAGCCATAAAATCAATGAGCCGCCTGGCCACCTCTGGACCCTGGCTCTCCTGGATGAAGTGACCCGCAGGTATTCGATCATGCGGCAGGCCTTCGGCACCGGGAACATTATCGATCAACGCATTCTGGGTTTTCTCCGACCCAACCAGCATGTCGAATTGACCGAATACCGTCAGGAACGGCTTATCAAAGGTCTTGAGTGCTTCCCAGTCTTTCAGACTTCGTTCGGTATCGATCAGCGACCCCATGCTGGGTAGTGTGCGGATACCTGTCATGAATACTTCTTCAGGAAATGGAGCGTCATAGGCTTGTGCTTCGGCATCCGTCAGCTCGATTCCGCCAAAGTCCCGACGGAGATTGCCGCTGGCTTTGAGCTCCGGGCCGGTAAGCGCATAAAGCATCCAGGCGTGAAAGAAGTCCGACATGTCTTCCTTGATGCGGCCATTTGCAGTGCAGTCAGCAATAAAGTCATCGAATGTGCGCACATCGGCTTCTGGATTCACTGGATAATCTTCACGATTAATCCCTTGCGGCACATTCAAAATAGGATCCGGCATGAGCCAGAGTCCACTGTTGGAGATCATTACCCTACGGAAATACTCAGGGTACTGCGCAACGACCATAAGACCGGTAAAGCCTCCCCAGTCCTGACCAAAGAAGGTAATGTCCCTTAATCCCAACGCGTCAATCATGAGCTTCCACCATGCCGCGTGGGCATAAATCGTGTGGGTATTGATCTCAATTGGTTTATCAGACCGCCCCATACCAATCATGTCAGGGGCAATCACTCGATACCCCGCTTCAACGATGAGGGGAATCATCTTGCGATACAGATAGGACCAATCCGGTTGGCCGTGAAGCAGCAACACTACCTGGCCATCCTCCGGCCCTTCGTCCACGTAGTGCATCCGCAATCCATCAACGTCGACATAATTTGGTGTGTAGGGAAAATCAGGCAAGTCGCTGAAGCATTCATCGGGTGTACGCACATACTGCCGCCCGTCGGGTGTGGTGCGAATCACGACATTCATCACAAATTCTTCCGCTAGAATAACCGGTCGATCATATCTTGATTAGTTAATGGTTAACATTATTATATGCAGGCACCGGCACCTATGATGATTGATGTCCCTGAAGAAAATTATCTAGTCGACTGTCAGCAACCTCACAGCGAGATCATTGATGTGACAGCACACTGAACGACGTGGTTGCACCCACAAAACCTGTGGACAAGACAGTTGGAGGTGTTCGTGGACGACCCATCCCTGACCTGGTCGCGAGCGGCTTATGGCTGCAGCGTGTCCTCACCCATGTCAAGTAGGATGTTATCGATACAACGAGCCACCGCCGTGGTAATGCGCAGCCGCTCCAGTACAGGCCAGGTTGAGCGCTCACCTTCGCAGAGAAGGTCGCGGGTTTCCTTCGGTGTCAGGGTTTCAAAGAATTCGCCGGGCCGGGAATCCTTCGACTCCGTTACGATGTTGATGTCAGCATCGTACTCCTGGGTCGCCATGCTGAACCAGTTCCTGGCCATAACATTTAATGGGTAACTGTTGCGGATGAATCCGCTGGTCACCGGGTAGATCGTTTTGAGCCATTCCTTGTAGGCGCTCTGGTATATATCACTCGCTGCAGTCAGGAGCGGATTGCGGGTACAGGTCTGTCCCTGAATCAGCGGATTGGCCTGGCTGCTGACAAAGTAGTTAACACCATACAGGCGCGCGAGCCGCTTCGAGGGCAGTTCGTCCAT
>CAXPUI010000550.1:0-2415 GCA_964220205.1 Candidatus Allofontibacter communis
CCGGACCATTGCGTGGCGCCGAAGACGAAATCAAGGTTATCTGCTGACAGTGATGAATCGATAAGCACGCCAGCTGTGTCGCGACGACGCTGAAAACCGACTGCCACGGCAACCGGTCCAGCAGGTAGATCCGCGATCTCACCAGCCACAACCAGATCGATTACTCGCTGAGTATATTCCGTATCACTACTCGCCTTACCCTGAAGCCAGGTGTACAGCTCGGGCGGATTAACCAGCGTCAGGTCGTGACTCTTGGTACGATTGCCCGCACGGTCATACATGTTGTTACCAAAAGGGTTAAAGAAGTAGCAGTTGCCCGCACCAAAATCACCCCCAGATGCCGCATAGGACTGGTTACCATCACCTGGCACCCCATTGATCAGGTCACAGTTCGGACCGCCACGACCGTTCAGTGCCAGTTCCATGTGAGTTGACAGGGTGTCCTGTTGCTGGGTCGACGCCGTTGAATGCTGGCTCGCCGTGTAGGAAAGATCCATGTTCCAGGTCCGACCACCCAGTTCAAAATCGTAATCAAAGCCAACCATGTATCGCTGGTCTGATCGATTCGTTCTGGTGAAGGTGTCAAGAGGACGGAACTCTTCCGGCGTGTTTCGAGTGCCACCTATCAGACGTGTCAGGTTCATATACTCAATAGGGTCAATGCCCCGGCGAAACGCATCCTCGACGCTGCCCGGATTCTGCACAGTCTGAATGTTACCGTCGCTATCGATGTAATCGACTTCAAACGGAATGGTCAGCGCTGGCGCATTAGGATTAAGGGAATTCAAACGATTGAATTCAGAATCATTAGCGGCAAATTCGAAATACATTTCCAGGTCATCAGTAATTTCATAATGCCCATCGACATGCATTTTTCTGAGTTTTTCCTCCGCCTGTATGGAGAAGAAGGAACCGTAGTCGTAGACACAACGATTAGCGAAGTTGGCAATAGCGCCACCACGTTCAATCGCAATAGCATCTTCGCAGTTCACGTCCGCCTGTCCGAAACTCGAACCATCAGCGGCCCGAGGGAGATTGTTCAACGACGTCTCGCCATTGGCGCCCACCTGCTGGCCAGGGAAGAGGCAATTCGCGGCCCAATTGATCGTCTGCCCTGCGATCGGTGATAAACGACCCGGCTGACCAGTGGATGAGAGCGTGGAACCACCGTATCTCTCATAGTTGTCATCAACATTGATTTCATCGCGGTTCATGACAGACGCTGAAAGCACGATACCGCCGCGATCACCCTGTACACCCCAGATTAATCCTAAGGTACCCGCGTCGCCTTTGCCTGTTTCCTGGTCACTGGAAATTTGCGCACTGAAATCCAACCCTTCGAAATTCTTCCGGGTAATGAAGTTAACAACACCAGCTATCGCATCAGAACCGTATAATGCTGACGCGCCGTCCTTGACGATCTCGATCCTCTCGATCGCGATGTTCGGGACAAGTCCATTAATATTGACAGAGGCATTACCCCGTCCGTTGTACCAGGAAGCAACCTGGCGCTTGCCATTCACCAATGGCAGCGTTGAACCCTGACCGAGGTTACGCAAGTTGATGGTGTTACGACCATCAGCGCCTTCTCCCTGGAAGGTCGCTGCTCTGGTCTGGCTTCCTGAAGACCAGGGCATAGCCTGGACAATTTCGGCTACATCAACCGCACCGATGTCTTCGATATCTGAGGATGTAATAACTGAGAGCGGCGATGGAGAGTCAGCTGCCGTACGCTTCAGGTAAGACCCGGTAACGACAATTTCCTCCAATTCTCCACTCTCAGCATAGACTCCCAGAGATAACGCAGATGCGCAGACGAGGCCAAGTGCTTTGCTTGTTAAACGCCTAGTAATCATAGTGTTTCCCCTAATGAAAGTAGCTGGCTTGTTGTTTTCAAACTGTTGTTTGAAATTATTATTATTACTATCTTATTATTATTACTACTATCTCTAGCCACTGCCTGGAACTAACAGGGCCTGGCCACCACGCCGCACAAACTCTGAGCCTGTACCACGCAGTAAGAATCATTAAAGCAAGCCCTGATTTAATGTCAACCTTTGTTCAGGGCAGCAAATCGACCCGGGTGGAGACCCCGTCCGCGGAACGCAGGATAAAACCACCAACTGTGGCAGACCGGACGGACACCTTATCCCCTTTTCTAATCGGCAAATTTCGGGCCTGGGACTGAATCCAGATCTGGCCATTATCAAGCTGAAAGACCATCCGTTGCTTGGGATTGTTAAGCAAGTCAATGACGGTGCCATGGTATTCCTTCTTTTCCCCGGTGAATCGGGAGAACCACCCTCGTTTTTGCTGTTTCGGCTCTTCGGTTCTGACCGAATGAGCCTGAGTCCTGGTGCCAGCCTGATCAGCAACTTCAGCCTCTCGCGCCCATTCCCGTTGTGGTTCGACCCG
>CAXPUI010000551.1:0-6424 GCA_964220205.1 Candidatus Allofontibacter communis
GAATGACGATCCGGAAGATCTCGGGTTGCCGGTGTGGCATGGGACTTTGCCAGCCGGATTATGACGGCTCTTCGGGTGAGGTCTGGTCTTTAGGAGCCATTTGGAGGAATACACCCAACGATGCCAGGAGTAGGGCGGTGCTTGCGATGATAGCGACCGGATAGTAGAGATTTCCAGCCAGCTCCAGTTGGCTGTACTTGATGATCATGATCAGGCCCTCAAGCGACATGGCAACGCACACTGTTCCAATAAAACGCGGCAGTGTCCGCCGCATCATAGTGATGACATCGTGCGATTCTGAGCGTCCGCTGTATTCGGAGCGGATAACCATAGCGAGCTCGTAGACGGCAAGAGCAATGATGCTCCCGTTGACGCCTTTGATCAGGGCCTGCATAAGTTGCTGCCCAGACTGGAGGGCTTCAATCACTTCCATGACAGTGGCACTGACCAATGTGAAAGCAAGCACGAAAAAAACCAGCGAAAATAATCGGGCGAATAGAGCCCTGACCGGAATAGCAGCCAGCATATTGACCATATTGGTTAACCCTCAGCGTATATCTAGTCAGGCGCAGGCTACTGATGACAGAGGTAGATTTCGCTTAAGGATTGCTCATTTTTTGGTAATCTCTGATCCCGTTAAAGCGCCCCGATCAAAAATAGGGAAAGGATGTTGTTCGGGTGCATCTATAGTAGTTTTTCAGCCCGGCTGCGGCCCATGATTCGAAAGAAATGAATCGTCCCGGCCATGCGATCGATTCGAAAGGCCACGCCAGATCCAGCCAATCAATGATCTCGTGTTCGATTCGCTCGGCAACCTTTTTATCGAGGTTGAGGTGAGTCCACAGGTACGCTTCAGCGTCATGGCCCATGCTAGCGGTAGGATAGATGTAAAGGCATCCAAGACATTCCCGTTGGTCCGTGTCGAGGAGATGGTAAGCGAAAGATTTGCCCAGTTCGAACTCATTTGCATGCCATGCGAGGTCGGCCTCATCCATGCTTCGGCTAAGATCTCCTGGGGGCCAGTCATCTTCGGGGCCAAAGAGGTGCTTCAGCTTGCTCCGACTCGCGACAACGGCTTCGAAATCCAAATCTGTCCACTCTGGCCCTGCGGGAATGAGGCGAGCGTAGGTTCCCTCCCAGCTCTTGGGCACCGAAAAGCCTTGTGGCAAAAGGGGCTGGAATCCCTCTGGGCGGGCAGCCAGATCAGGCAGCATCCCGACCTTCCTCCCCCATCAGTCGACGAATCTGGAGTTCGAGGCGCCGGTATTCATCTGACTGCAGGAAGGCTTCGCGGTCGTTTTCCGGCAGATCGACTTTGAAGTCCGTATGGATCGTTTCTTTCAGGCGGCCAGGGTGGCGTGACAAGAAGTACACCACGTCTCCCAGGTAAAGTGCTTCCTCAATGTCATGAGTTACGATCAACACGGTATTTCGTTCCTTGCGAACCACGTTCAGCAGCAGGTCCTGCATTTGCCAGCGGGTTTCCGGATCCAAGGCGCCGAAGGGTTCATCCATCAATAGTAGCTCAGGGTAGTTGGCCAGCGTTCGGGCGATGGCCACGCGCTGTCGCATACCGCCAGAGAGCTGGTGAGGATAGGTACTGGCGAATTTTTCGAGACCGACGGCCTGAATGAAGTGGTCAACGGTTCCCTCATTCAACGCACTGCGATCGCCGTTGATTTTAAGTCCGTAGGCCACGTTCTCCCGCACGGACAGCCAGGGAAACGAAGTGTAGTCCTGAAATACCATGCCCCGGTCCCGGCCGGGCTGGGAAACCGCCCGGCCATTGAGGTTAATGTCGCCTTCCGAAGGTTTCTCAAGGCCTGCAACCATGCGCAGCAGGGTGGATTTGCCACAACCTGAGGGGCCCAGCAATACGCCCACCTTTCCTGCCGACAATGACAGCGAGATGTTTTCAATGGCCTGAACGGTCCGCCCGCCAGATTTGAACACCTTGCTTACGCCTGTGATAGAAAGACCTGTGTTGGAAGACATGGGGTGGCTCCTTTTCTGCGGTCGGGTCAGAGCGTGGATTTAAGCGGTGTCATATCCACCCCGGATTCCATTGGATGGCGCTCTTCTATGAGACCGAATTTGAGCCACCAATCGGTAACAGTCTCCCAGTTGTTGGTAACCTGGCCATTGGGCAGGCCCAGAGGCAGTTCGCCCGGCATCAGTCCCATGTACTTGGCAGCCTGCGCCTTGTCGAAGATCCAGATCCCGCCTTTGTAGATCTCGCCGTCTGTGCCCAGAACTTTCTCAACGTCGGCAACCGGGAAGTTTAGGCCTTCGGCGATGATCTTGTTGGCTTCGGTGGGGTTGGCTTTCCAGAAGTCTACAGCATCGAAATAGGCCTGCATGACCTTGGCAGCTGTTTCCGGTTTTTCCTTGAGAAAGTAGTCGCTCATGTACATGGCATCGCCCAGCAACGCTGTCTCGATCCAGCCGGGTTCCTCGGAAGTAGCGACAACCGTTGCGCCTGGCAGGGCATCCAGTGCCTGGGATCCGAACGGTTCCCAGAATTCAGCGGCCGCCACGTCACCGCCAACAAGGGCGCCAACGGCATCATCCATGATCAGGTTGGTGAACTGGACCTCATCAATGCTGACGCCATTTTCTTCCAGCCAGATGCCCATAAAAATCTGGGTGAGGCCGCCTTCAAGAACGGCGACAGACTGGCCCTTCAGGTCTTCAGCACTGTTCACGCCGGGTGCCAGAACGATCTTGTCTGTGCCGTAGGAGGGGTTGGTATAGGTGACCATCTTTACCGGCACCTCTTTATCGGCCGCAATGGGCGCATATTCTGCGGTGCTTGAGGTTACATCCAGCGCGTCGGCCGACATTAGCGCAAAGCTTTCATAAGGGTCTTCAATGATCGCAATTTCGAACTCAAGGTCAGGTGCCAGGTTTTTCTCCTGAGCGATGAACCAGAAGCCATAACCAGGCCAGGAGAACAGTGACAATCTGACCTTTTCAGCCGATAGAGCCGTGCTGGAAAGCAGTGCCAGGAGCACCAGGGGCATTCCACGTTTGAGCCAGTTCATTTTTGATACCTCTTGGGTTGGAAAACGAATCGGAGATGGTATTTCATGCTTCACTTCGCCTGTCCGAGATAGGGGAAGCACTTCCGGTAAATCAGTCGGAACAGAACATCGAACAGCAGGCCGAGCACACCGATGGTGACAATGCCCGCCATGATGTCGTCCACGTGTACAAAACGTTTGGCCCGCATCATCATCGCCCCGATACCGTCGGTCGCCGCGACAATTTCCGCGATGACCAGGTAGGTCCAGCTCACGGCCAGCATTTGCCGGCAGGTGTCCACATAGCCGGGGAGCGAGTTCCGGAACAACACGGTCCAGAGGATGATGCGCCGGCCGCCGCCCAATGTTTTAGCGGTTTCGATCAGCACCCTGGGCGTCTGCCGGGTGACGTCGGCCAGCATGATGACCAGGAAAAACACCACGCCCATCAGCAACAAGGTGATTTTCTGGCTGTCGCCGGTCCCGAGCCACATCAGAAGCAGTGGGATGAACGCCGGAGCCGGCAGGTAGCGCCAGGCTCCGAGCAATGGGTTGAGGATACTGTCCACCCGGGCGAAGGAGCCCATCAGGAGGCCTAACGGCAGGGCAATCAAGATGGCAATACCGAAGCTGATAACAATCCGGCTCACACTCGCCAACACGTCACTGAAGAACGCTTTCTCCAGAAACAATTCCCGAAGGGAGCTGAAGACAGCGGCTGGGCCGGGATACAAGCGATCAGGCGCAAGATCCATCTGGGACGTCACCTGCCACAGAGCAAGAAACGCAACCCAGCCGACGGCTCCGAGCACCAGTCGCTGACCACCGGGCACGCTCTGATTGAAATCAAACCACTTGTCCGGCTTCGGTCCGACCTTGCTCACGGTAGTCCTGGTCAGTGGTTGCGATGTGGCCTGTCCGGAGAGTTTTGCAGTCATGGGGTGAGCCTCAGAAAGCGGTCAGGAAGCTGAGTCCGTAAACGGGGACTGCTTTGCCATCCCGCAGGGCTTCGGGAACTTCCACCTGGCCGTAGGTTTCCGCGTAAATGCCCGCCAGGCGATTCCGGTGGTAGCTCCTGAGCTGTCCTCTCAGCCCTACTGTCCGGGTATAGTTGTCGCCGTAGAGTTCCCTGTGCAACGCAGGCAGCTTGTACCAGGGCATAGTCGGTTTGGTGTGGTGCGCGTTGTGATAGCAGAAGTTCAGCACCAGCAGGTTCAGCGCCGGCCAGCGACGGCTGATGAGGTTGCTGTAGGTATTGTTTTCCTCGTACTCGCGGTTGCCTTTGTAGGGAAACACAGCATCGCGATCATTCAGGTTCACCAGGATTTCATAGTTGTGCTGGTAGGCATCGAAGAAGCGGAGCACAGTGAGCATCAACAGATAGGCAACCGCATACAACAACACGGCTTTGAGGCTCCAGGAGGCCAGCGCGAGCAGAAGTAGTGTCCTGATCGCGATGACTGCCAGAGACCGTCTCCGGTGCTCGCGGTTGCCGATACTGGTGAATGGGGCAATGATCAACATGGCATGCATCACAATGTCGACAGCCGGAAAGTAACACCACTCGAGGGCAAAGACGGCTTTCTCGGTTCTTGGGTGCGCTTTGAGCCATGCCCGGTAGTCGAAGGAAATGGGGTCGGCATTGTCCACATGGTGACGCATGTGTTTGTAACGGAGGTCTTCGTAGGTGCCGTAGCAGCCGCCAGTGAGCCAGTTCAACGCCTTGCCAAGGCGGGTGTTGTACTCGGTTTTCTTGAACAAAGCATTATGTCCGCAGTCATGTATCAGGTAGGCGGCGATGACCATCCCATGGCCGCAGGCCAGGACGCCGATAATGGGCAGAAGAAAACCCGGCTGGGCCATAAGTACCCAGCCACCGATATAGGTCGTGAGGATGTAGGCCAGCACAAGCGTCAGCGGCCAGACACCGTCTGAATAGCGAAAATGCTGAGTCAGATTGAACATGGTCCTGTTCTCTCCCAGAAGGTTTAAGCGATTTTAGATGTTTTGGTTGCCGCGGACTGCCAGCGCTGGAAGTGGGCCAGTTCTTCCTCTCCAATCCAGCGGTTCAGGGACCAAAGGTCTGCGATGGGCGCCTTGGTGAAGGGCAACAGGTGCAGGTAGCCATCGGTACCGAACTCCGGAGTCATGGTGGTGACCTCCAGGCCGCGTGCTATTTGGGATTCCCAAACGGCCTCCCAACACGCCTGATGTGAGGCGAGAGCATCCGCATATTCAGGCGCGGCCGGGTGCGGTACCTGCGGCCCCTGATCGTAGCCGACGCGGGAATGAATATGGCGGGCCTGCTGGGCCGTGCGCACAATGCAGTCCCATTCGATGTGAGGGAGTCGCTCGCTGACCACGGCCCAGTGTCTGAAGTCACATGTCACATCGATGTGCGGTACTTTCTCCAGGATGGCAACGGTGTTCCATGGGCTGAAAAAGCTCCGTCCGCGATGAGTTTCGAAGCTGGCTGGGACGTTGTGTTTGTCCGCAATGTTCTGGGCTTCGGAGAAGAAACGCACGGAATCGTCAATTGGCCAGGCATCGCACCCCCCCATGACATTGACGAATTCGGGTTTCAGGCCAGTGTATGAGGCGCTGATTATCTTCGCTTCAAAGTCTTCCAGATGCTCTGTTATCGCCGCATGGCGTCTTGGCACATAACTGCCTGCCGTACAGATTTCCTGAATCCAGAGCAGTCCGTTTGCGGCGAGGGTCTCACCAAAGACTGCGGCTTCGGCCGGAGCGTCTGGTACCGGCGCTTCGATTCCTGAAAACCCCGCCTCTCTGACTTGATCAATGGCTTCTGCCAGAGAACCCTCGTGTCCCCAGAGGGTTTTGAATTGTCTTAGGTCCACAGTCGTCTCCCGAGCAACACTTGAGAATTTCCCCTGACCCGCTGCAACCGTTGTGCCATAAGTTCTAAAAGGCTTTAAATATACAAGCTGGCATGTAAGCTGCGGGGTTTGATTGGTGCTTAAGGGCTCTGTGAGTGGTAAACAATGGTGCGCCTGCACGCAGCAAGTGCACTCCCGGGGCTTTTTATTTGCGCCCGGGCTTGGGCTACCATGTCCGGCCTGACGATCATCCGGTATCAAAAGGCAACCACTTTATGTCTGAAGATCCTTTGAAAATTCTTTCCGACCTGGCCAGCGATGCCCATGCCCGCATCCAGGCAGCCCATCAGCACATCAATCCGGTGGTGGAAGTTCGCCGGGGTATGCGCGACGCCGGTGTACCCGCGGATGTGATGACCATTGACTGTTTGCGAACCCGGCGAAGAATTACGCTGATTCTTCACGATGAACAGCCTGGCGTTCTGCTATATCAGTTTGTGACCATCGAGGATGAGGTGGGCAATGACTTTCAACAGATGGCACTTGGCGACATGACAACCA
>CAXPUI010000552.1:0-2095 GCA_964220205.1 Candidatus Allofontibacter communis
GCATCCTCTGTAAAAAGATCGAAATATCGATCGAAGTCATCTGAGCGAATTACGTCGAGCGCTTCAAGAATAAGGGCTTTAACGGCTTCATCTTCTTCTCGGACTCGTGCCAGTGCCGGTGCCAAAACAGACCTCCCACTCCCATAGGGGGACCAAATCTTACCCGGGGAAACCCGAACTACAAGACAAAAAGGACCTGATCACGCACAATCACTCCTCCTGAACAGCCCCCAATAAACAGCATCAATGGCATAAATGAATGAAATTATTGAAGTTCCTGGGCATTTCCCTGGTGATTATTACCTCTCTCGCCGTTTTTTTTCTCTATGAGAGCGACGTTCCAACCGGCGTAATCGATGCCAAGTACACTAGTCCGGCATCACAGTTCCTCGACCTCGGTGCGGAGGGACTTATCCACTATAGAGACGAAGGTAGCCGACGCAATGATGTGGTTGTCCTCCTACATGGGTCCAACGCATCCCTCCACACCTGGGAGCCCTGGGTCAGGCGCCTCATCGACCGTTATCGCGTCATCAGCCTGGACTTTCCGGCCCATGGCCTGACCGGGGCGGTCGAATCAGGCCGCTATTCGACCGCAAGCTATGTCGAGGTGATCGAGCAGCTCATGGAACACCTGGATATCAAACACTTTGTTCTGGGAGGCAATTCCATGGGCGGCCGAATCGCCTGGCAGTACACGCTGGAAAACCCGGACCAGGTGGATGCGCTCGTATTGGTGGCCGCTTCAGGCCTGGCTGCCTGGCGTGAAACGCGTCCCGATGATGCCGGCAACGGGGTCCTGGCTTTCAGCCTGCTGGGCAAGCCCTGGTTCCGTTTCTTCGCGGCTAAACTTGACCCTTACTACCTCATCGAGCAGGGCCTGGCGAGTGCCTACAATCATTCAGACGTCGTTAACGATGAGCTGATCATGCGTTATTACGACCTGCACCTGCGCGAGGGGACACGCGCGGCTACCCTTGCCCGCTTCGGTCAGCGACGCAAGTCAGGCAATCCGGATCTCTCCGAGATTACCGCACCCACACTGCTCATGTGGGGCAAAGCGGACCCATTGATCTCTATGGCTACTGCCAGGCAGTTCGAGGCAGCGATTCCGAATACCACCACCGCTTACTACGAAAATGTGGGCCACATCCCGATGGAAGAAATCCCCGACAGGTCCGCTAACGACCTCAGAGCGTTTTTAGAATCGCTTGATCCTGATGAGCCCGATGAGCCCGATGAGCCCGATGAGATAGCTCCTGATAACGCTGTCACAGCCGACATAGATGCCGGCGATACTGGTCCTGACAGAACGTGATACGTTACCCGCCGCAGCAGCTGAAAATGGCGTCTGCTAACCAGGCGCCCTGAACCCCATGCCTTAGCGTCGACCTGCTGATCATTACCGACAAACACCCGCTGTTTTTCGCGATTTTCAAGGACTTGTCAGGTGAATCAGGCAATTCATTCACAATTTCCCATCAAACTTAGCGTTTAGGTCGGCCTCTTTCGGTTACACTGTTCTGCGGACAGATCACGATGAAGATAACCAGCACACCAAACGAGCCATTGTCACTCACCACCGAAGGAGATTTGTCTCTGTATTTTATCGGTTGTGGCTCTGCCTATGCCAAGACGCTCAACCAGAATAATCTGCTGGTTACCAAGGGCGAAGACCATCTACTGATAGACTGTGGCAACACCTGCTCAAGGGCCCTCCACCAAGCAGGGGTATCAATGGCACAGATACGCAATTACCTGATCACCCATAGCCATGCAGACCACATCGGTGGGCTGGAAGAGGTGCAATTGTCAGGCCGCTACATCTTTAAACAGAAACCCCGCATGGTCATTACCCAGGAGTATGAGAAAATCCTCTGGGAACACAGCCTCCGAGGTGGCAGCGAACAGTCAGAGAGAGAACCACTGGGTTTCGCCGATCTCTGGGACACAAACCGACCAGAAAAGTTGCGCAACTACCCGAGAGACACCTACGAGGCGAACGTTGGCTCTATCAATATCAAGATGCCACGAACACTGCATTTTCCAGATAGCGCCAGCTCCTGGCAGGATTGCGCCTGGAGTTGTGGGGTCA
>CAXPUI010000553.1:0-2923 GCA_964220205.1 Candidatus Allofontibacter communis
CACCAGATGCATTCCCGCGCTTTCCGCCACTGGTTGGGCAAGTCCACCGAGCTTTTCGATCACCTCATGCTGGAATAGTTGCCATTTGTCACGGTAGAGCTGGCGCATACGCCTGAGATGACGTGTGAACTGACCACTCTCAATAAATTCGGCGATGGTGGCCTGGGTAAGGAGCGGAGTCTCGCCACCGCTGATCTGCTTGGCCCAGAGCAGGGGTTCAACCACCGCTTCCGGGATCACCAGATAGCCGACGCGCAATGCGGGCAGGAGGGTCTTGCTGAAACTGCCCATGTAGAGCACGGGCGCATTCTCGAACAGGCCCTGAATGGCGGCGAAGGGCTTGTTGTAGAAGTGGAACTCGCTGTCGTAGTCGTCCTCGATGATCCAGCATTCGATTCGCTGGGCCCACTGTACAAGCGCTATCCGCTGGGACAGATCCAGGATGCCGCCCATGGGGTATTGATGCGTGGGTGTGCAGAACAGGAGCCTGGCCCTGGCGGATTCGAGGCCAGGCAGCGCCTCAACATCCAGTACCTGATTCTTCAGAGGGATTGGAATTAGTGGATTGCCAAAGCGGCCCAGCGCGTTCCGGGCGCCACGGTATCCGGGATTTTCACACAGGATGCTGTCGGCCGGTTGCAAAAACACTTCCGCTAGCAGTGAAAGCGCCTGCTGGGCGCCGTTGGTTATGATCACCTGATGCTCTTGGCAACGAACACCGCGGGAGGTTCGCAGATAAGCGGCGATGGCGCGTCTCAAGGGTTGATAGCCCTGGATGCTGTCATATCCCCGCAGTGATCGGCGGCTTTCCTGGTGGTGCATGATCCGGTTCCAGGCCCGGATCGGAAACGCGTCCAGGTCCGGCAGGCCCGGCTGGAAAGGCAAGCTGGCGTCTTCCACGGGTTTTGATTTTCCAGAGGGCCGCGCAGGAAGCGGCGGCAGCTCCATGCCAACCCCGACAGCGTTTTTCAGGCCTGGTCCGGATGGTTTGACGACTGATTTGATGTCTTCGTGGACAAAGATACCCTTGCCGGCACGACTTTGAAGAAAGCCCTCGGCCTTGAGCTGTTCGTATACAGCGTTCACCGTGTTGCGGCTGATGCCCAGGTCCTGGGCCATCTGGCGGCTGGGCGGCATTTGGCGCCCGGCCGGGTATCGTTGGTCGAGTATCCGTTCGGCCAGTTGCTGATACAGCTGGTGTTGCAGTGGATGCTCACCATCCAGCCGGAGATCGTCAATCACGTCAACTGGTCCCATTTAAATTCATAATCTGGATCTTTTGATGGTATCAGAACTGCCTTTCAATAGAAGTACGTTTTTTTGAAGTGCAAGACCAGAAAGGAGCTTTTGATGACAACGACTGATGTGGTCCGCATTGGTGCGTCCCCGCTGACTTCCTGTCCGCGCAGTAGTGTGCAGAGGGCAGCCAAGAGAGCCAGTTATGACCGGGAAACAGCCTACAAACTGATTGATCGACTAAAAACGGCCCACCTGGGATTTGTTGAAGAAGGTGAGCCCCGGATCATTCCGATCACCGCCTGGCGACTTGGTGATGATCTCTTCGTGCATACGCTGAATGGCGGACGGTTGTCCCGACGTCTGGAATCTGGCGCATTGCTCTGCATTTCCTTCGCCGTGACAAATGAATGGGTGATGACCAAATCGGCTTTCAATCACAGTGCCAACTATGAGTCACTGGTGTTGTATGGCCATGCGGTTCCGGTAACTGATGATGCTGACTTTGATGCCGCGTTCCGCGCGATTATCAACCAGATTGAGCCAGGACGGTGGGAACAGGTCAGGTCACCAAATGACAAGGAGCGAAAAGCAACGGCGTTATTCCGGATACCGATTGAAGAGGGGGCGTTCAAAAGCCGCACCGGCGGACCGAATGACGATCCGGAAGATCTCGGGTTGCCGGTGTGGCATGGGACTTTGCCAGCCGGATTATGAAGGCTCTCCGGGGGAGGTCTGGTCTTTTGGAGCCATTCGGAGGAATACACCCAACGATGCAAGGAGCAGAGCAGTGCTCGCGATAATAGCGACCGGATAATAGAGATTTCCAGCCAGCTCCAGCTGGATGTACTTGATGATCATGATCAGGCCTTCCAAAGACATCGCAACACAAACCGTGCCTATAAAACGCGGCAGTGTTCGCCGCATCATGGTGATGACATCGTGCGACTCTGAACGTCCGCTGTATTCGGAACGAATAACCATTGCCAGCTCGTATACGGCAAGAGCGATGATGCTTCCGTTGACGCCTTTGATCAGGGCCTGCATGAGTTGCTGGCCAGATTGAAGGTCACTGATCACATCCATGACTGTTGCGCTGACGAGAGTAAAAGCCAACACAAAGAAAACCAGCGAAAACAGCCGGGCGAAAAGGGCCCGCACTGGAATCGCGGCCAGCATGTTGATCATAGTGTTTAATCCCCCGCGTTGATCGATTCAGGCGCAGGCTACTCCCGGTAGAGCCTGATTTCACTTAAGGTTTGCTCATTCTCTGTTAATGAGTTTTTTACGCTGTCTGGCCTGGTGCCTGTTTTGGGGCGTGAGGTTCCGCCGTCGTCGAGTATTGGGCTACCATGGTTGCTGCTGAGCGAATACGTCAAAATCTGGAGTCCACCGCAGCCAATGTATGAAGATCCCCTGAAAACCCTCTCCGACCTTGCCAGCGATGCCCATGCCCGCATCCAGGCAGCCCATCAGCACATCAATCCAGTGGTGGAGGTTCGTCGTGGTATGCGCGACGCCGGTATACCGGCGGATGTGATGACCATTGACTGTTTGCGCACCCGGCGAAGAATTACGCTGATTCTTCACGATGAACAGCCTGGCGTTCTGCTATATCAGTTTGTGACCATCGAGGATGAGGTGGGCAATGACTTTCAACAGATGGCACTTGGCGACATGACAACCA
>CAXPUI010000554.1:0-6794 GCA_964220205.1 Candidatus Allofontibacter communis
AGCCAGGGCAGCATACGGGGCACGTAGGCAGGGGAGATCGATAGCGGCCGTTCCGGGCCGCACAGAAGTCTCGGAAGGGATTTCAGTAATTTGGGATGGTTGACCGGGATACAGGCGTACGTGGCAACCGTCGCCGCATTGCCATAACTCGTTTGACTGCCTGGCGGATGAGGGTCGATCAGGGCAACCTTGTGGCCTGCGCGTTGAAGATGCAGCGCACAACAACTGCCAACCATACCGGCTCCAACGACCAATAATTTCGATTCCGGTTTCATCTTTATAGCCGACGCTTCAGCGCTTTCAGGAAACCCGATTCAAAAGGGGAGAAGCGCTTCTTGGGGATCATCGTGGGTCAGGTTATGCTCTGCGCGCCGTACCGGATCAGCTTGGAATTTGCACGTATTCAAAATCTTCAGGTTGGTTGTCTATCGGCCTTGCCGGTGGAGCAATCCAGGATGCATATTTTCCTGCTTCTCGAACTGGCTGCATCAGGCTCTGCAGATAAGTGCCGTCGTCTGCCGTAGGGAGAAAATGGTCGCGCTGCGCGAGCCAGGCTGGATCCTCCAGCAGTTGACCATCCGGCGCAGCATTGATAGAGGCAAATTCCCCTATTGCCCGGTTAAAGGCTACGTGAGGGAGTGTTAGTCGAAAGTCGACTCCAGCCTTTTCTATCACCCGGTTCCAGCGTTCTACGCCGCGGGCGCATTCGCGTACATAGTCATCGCGCAAACGCATATTCAGGGCTGGCAGGGCGGGGGCCTCTACCGTGTCGATCCGACCCTCTACGATCTTTGATACTGGATACAGATCGTCGACAAGTCGATGATCATCATCAATCTCTGATTCCCTATAGCGTCCTTTCAGTCCCGAATTGAAGAAATTGGCGGCATTGGTTGAGAGTTCTGACCCGAATAGATCCAGCGAAACAGAAAAATGAAAGTTCAGTTTTCTCTGTATCAAGGGTAGGTCAATTACGCCAAGCCCACGAATCCTTTCTGCCTCATGAGGATCCTCAATGCAGTTAGCCCGCATCAGGTCACATGTCTTTTGAAGAACGCGGGCCACACCACTTTGACCGACGAACATGTGGTGCGCTTCTTCGGTCAGCATAAAACGAGTGGTTCTCGCGAGTGGGTCAAACCCAGATTGAGCGAGACTTTCTAGCTGCATCTTTCCGTCGCGATCGGTAAAGAAGGTAAACATGAAAAAAGACAGCCAATCCGGGGTCTGCTCATTGAAAGCTCCCAGAAGACGCGGTGCATCTCCATCACCTGATTTTCTGCGCAGCAGTTCCTGGGCTTCCTCGCGCCCATCACGCCCAAAGTACTTCTGTAACAGGTAGACCATCGCCCAAAGGTGGCGAGCCTCCTCCACGTTTACCTGAAATGTGTTGCGCATGTCATACAGGGAGGGTGCGGTATTACCAAGAAAGCGTTGCTGTTCGACTGATGCGGGCTCGGTATCACCCTGGATCACAATCAGGCGTCTCAGCATTGACCGATATTCTCCCGGGACTTCCTGCCAGACGGGCTCTCCTTTGTGAGCTCCAAACCCGATGGTGCGGCCCTCAATGGCTGGCGCAAGCAGAATTCCCCATCGATAGTCGGGCATCTTGACATATCCAAACTGTGCCCAGCCTTCTCTCTCGACACTGACTGCGGTACGCAGATAAACGGGAAATTCCTGAAAGCCGTCTGGTCCCATCTGTGTCCACCAGTCGAGAAACTTTGGATGCCACCGCTCCAGCGCTTTAAGCACTTTTCTGTCAGACGACAGACCTACGTTATTGGGGATAAGGGTGTCATAGGCGACATGGGTGGATTGACTCATCAGGTAAATCTCCGTCAAAAGATCAGGGTGTTCGCTGGCTAGGTCCGAGCCTTGTCAAAGTTGCCTTGCTGGCCGCTGCCATAGCGTCGTAATGCGCCTTGTTCTCCCGCGGCATTGGGTCGCTGAAAGATCCAGTTCTGCCAGGCGCTCAATCGACCGAAGATTTTGGTTTCCATGGTTTCCGGTCCCGCAAAGCGGAGGTTGGCCTCCATGGCGGTCATGGCATCAGGAGAGAATGAGGCCCGCTCTTCAAGAAAGACTCTGATTTCGTCATCCCAGTCAATTTCATCGAGCACATAAGTGACCAGACCGAGACGCTCACATTGTTGCGGATCGAGAGCGGTATCCAGTTGAGAGCGAATAGGATCAAGCGCTTTTGCATCAGCCGCAAATCGGGTTTGGAGTCGACTGAGACCATTGCTCATGGGGAAAGCATCGAAATTGTTCGCGCTGATAATGAGAGAAGCGGTTTGTTGGGACTCCCCATCGTCGTCGATCATCATGTAACTACGATCACAGGCAAAAACGATCTCGGCGAGAACGCCTGAAAAGCAGCTTCCAGGTTCAATCAGTGCGACCAGGGAACGGGAAGTCAGGTCAAGTCGCTTCAGCACCCGTTTCCAATAGAGTTGGATTTCAGTCGCAAGCCAGTGATCCGGCTGATCCTGGATCAAGCGGTCGTATCGGGTAACGTGTTCCATGTCCCCAGTGCTCGCGAACATCAGAACACCAATCTGCGGCTCGTTAAAGCGAAGATGCAACAGGCAGTCGTCGAGCTCTCTCGCGCAACAAAGCAGCCAGTTTTCGGCACCCTCGGCAGTGAACAGATCGGGGTGCTCCTGAGGCAGGCCACTTGGTGCCCTAAGCGTGATGGTGGCGGTTGCCTTGGATCGGTCAATCACTGTCGATAGCGTGCTGTAATTTTGCATATCCCCTTCCTGAGTACGTTGTAAGGGGGTAAGGGTGATGCCGGAAGCGTCGGCTTTGCAGGGCAATTCGGCTGCTAACTTCTGTATCGTTTCATCGATGACGTTTTGCAGGTCTGAGCTCGGGCAGATCCGATCGACCAATCCCCACTCTAGTGCTCTTTCTCCTTTTACTCCCTCGGTCAGCGTGGCGAAGATATCTGCCCGATCCCGCCGAACACGGCGTTTGTCAGTCAGCCGGGTGAGACCGCCGGTTCCGGGGAGGACCGCCAGCAGAGGCACTTCTGGAAGAGAGACTGCGGCAGAGCCATCATCTGCCAGGATGATGTAGTCTGTTGCTAGAGCCAACTCATATCCACCGCCTGCGCAGACACCTTCGATTACGCTGATGTATCTCTGACCGGACTGGGCGCTGGCATCTTCGATAGCATTGCGGGTTTCGTTGGTGAATTTGCAGAAGTTGACTTTGAAACCGTGGTCGGCTGAAGCGAGCATGCGGATAGTGGCTCCCGCGCAAAAGATCCGATCCTTGCCAGACTGGAGCACGACAGTGTGGATTTGCGGGTGTTCAAAACGCAATCTCTGAACGGCGTCATAGAGTTCAATATCAACCCCAAGATCATAAGAGTTAAGCTTCAATTCATACCCCGAACTGAGAGGGGCATCTTCCCTGACGTCTAGCGTCAGATAGGCAACCCGCCCCCTAAATTCCATTCGCCAGTGCTGGTATTGCGAAGGATTCGTCTCGAAATCTATGACCATCCTGCTACTCTCTCCCCGGATTGATTGGCTGTTATTTTTTGGCAGCGATGCCGTTGAATAGAAGACCTATCACGAATTGAATCTTCTCATCATTGTCTTTCAAGGTTCGTGTGCCATGCTGACTGATGGTGTGTTCAACGAGACTGATGAATGAAAATGACAGTAAACGTGCGTCCACGGGACGAATCTCACCTTCGGCAATACCTTCCTCAATGATGGATTGCACCTGGCTGGGCAGAGCTTCTTGATACATCTCAAGTAATCGTGTTCGCGCTTTAAGGCTGATCGTGTTGATATCCCGTCGAATGAGTCCGGATATGCGCTTTTTTTCCACGCTCAAATCAAGAAATGTCCTGGTCAGTATTTCGAGGCGTTGTTGCGCGGAGCCGCGAGTCGTCACCGCCTTGTTGAATAGAACCTGTTTCTCCGACAGGTCAGCCTCCATCATGGCGAGATACAAAGCTTCTTTGCTCTTGAAATGATGGTAGAGGGCACCTTTGGTGATCTGTGCCTTAACAGCGATCTCGTCCATCGTGACATCCGAGTAGCTGCGCTTGACAAAAAGTCGACGGGCGACCTGATGGATGCGCTCGGCGGTTGGATGAGGGGTGTTTGCCATTCTTGATTGATAACATACCGACTGGTCGGTATTTTAGAAGATACCCTGAATGACCGCAAACTGCTTTTTGCTGTCAGGTTCGGCGCGGTGGGGATGTGCTGAACCCTTTGATCATCATCTTGCTATGTCGCCCAATGGCAGAAATGCCGGTGGTGCAGGACGGGATGCCACAACTAGGGAATCAGGAGGAGATTTGATCGGTTCGGATGGAGAATAGCCAGCGTTGGGTGGGTACGGTTACCCGCCGCTGATGGCGGTGATGAAGGAGATACGGTCGCCATCCCGTACTGGCGTTGCCCGTTCTCCGGAAAGGATCGTCGCGCCGTTGAGCACCGCCATAGACAACTCCCGGTCAAGTCGGTCAGCAAGGTAGGGGTGGTGTTGGACCAGGGCACCACGTAGTTCGGCAAGGTCTGCTACCGGGGCTTCGAGCAATACGGTTTCAGCTGGCTGGTCCGCTTCTCGGGGAAAATCAACAGTGACTGCAAAGCCAGTAACGGCGCGGACCAAGTCCTCACGCCATTTCGGTTGCGGGATTCCTGACTCGGTGAGACCCGAGATCTTGTAAAAACGACCTTTAAGCGCCTCAAATTCAACCGGGTCCAGTCGCTCTCCCTCATAAGGACCCTCACTGGTGCCTTCCTGAAACCAGCGTTTTGGAAGGGTGTCGTCGTTCGCTCCCAGGCCAAGACGGTGATTGAGCAGTCGCTCCAAGCCATTGATATTTGCCCCGGCGGCTTCCACCTTCTCTGGTGCCATATCAACTCCGGTGAGCCGCTGGAGTTGAACGGCAAAGTCATTACAGTCCGGCAGGCTGGGTGAATTGAACAACCAGGTATTGAAGCGGCACATCCCTACGGCATCGCCGCTGGCATAGACACGTTCACAGCGGGCTACGGCATGTTCCTTGCCCTCGTACGCCGTTGGCTCAGCGGCAACCTCGCCGCTGTACAGTTCTTGCTTAAACTGGGGGTCGTCATTGATGCTGGCATTGATTTCGAGTGTCACCCGGTTCCGCAGATGATCCATACCCCGTGTGGCCACTGCCAGCCCCAGCGCGAAGGCTTTAATGATGCGCGCATCATGGGGATCCGACTGGAATAACCCCTTTGATGCCATACGGTAGTCCAGCGCTGCTGCTGGATATTTGCCGCGCGTTACCGCCTTTCCTGAGTCTGCGAGGGTATCGCCAAAACCGCGTCGTTCAACGATAAGGAGCAGCAGGTTCTCAATGAGTTCCGCGTCACCCCAATTTAACTCTAGGCCACTGGTATCTTCGGCCGTGATCAGACCGCGTTGGTAAAGTTCCATGGCCCAGGCGATAGCGCTTCCGGTGCTGGCTGAATCCAGGCCAAGATCGTTGAGCATATTGTTGAAACGGATCACTTGTTCGGGCTGATCGATGCCCAGGCCTGGGCCGAACTTGCCGAGCGTGACATATTCCGGGCCATCGCCGTGGGACCACTTATCTTGCTCTTCTTGCCCTGTCCCGTTCTCGGGTGAGGAGGGTAGTCGGTTGCGCGCACGACAGTACACCGGACACTTGTAGCATCCAGCCATCCCGTCGCGGTAAGCGTCGAAGTTCTCTGCATCAAGCGTTTCACGCCAGCCCGTCCGCTGATTATTGAGAACACCCAACGCTCACAGTATCCGGCTTGGTTTGTAGAGAAACGGTGTGCCAACTTTCTTTAGTACTTTACGGGTCACACTGGTGCCCAATATCTTTCGGCCGATCGCTTTACTCTCGGCTCGATAGTCGTCTTCCACCGGAACGACAGCGGGCCGACCGAGGAGCAGAATTGCCTTCAGCCCCAAGGCACCCATCTTGGCGCCTGCACCGCCACGCGCCCAAATGGACTTGGGCCCCGCCATAATCCCGGCGCTCAAGACAAGGTTTTCGCCTGCCCGGGTAATCCGGGCCATTGCCATATCCCGGCCTTCCTGGCATTCGAAATCCCGCTCAATTGTGGAGGTGAGAGCGATGTTATCCAGACCTTGGTAGTCGGAGGCATCCAGAAATTCGACTTCACCCTGGTCCAGTTTGAGTAGCGTCCAACCCGGCGCCCGCCCGTAAAGCACAATATGGTCGATACCTTGGCGGCGTAAAAATGATGGGAAATAGTCGCCAGCGTTGCTGTCGAGAATAGCGTCACTGTCTGGAGCCACGCCGCTCACGTTGCCTCGGGGGGCTCCAGGTATTAACGAGGTCAGCACACCGGCGCCGAAGATCAGCGGCACTTGTGGGTCTAGCGGATCCAATCCTTCAGGTAGCAGGTTATACAAAAGGGCCATGTTGGCGCCTCGGCCCCCCAGGAAATTCTGAAAGATTTCCCTTGGCAGAAACACCCGACGGGTTTCACGACGCTCAAGATCGACAAATAGCACCGCGCCTTGCGTTGCAAATTGTGGTTCATCGAAAGCGCGTTCGCATAGGCGCTCTACCTTCTCCTGGGTGCTGATCATGGTCTCTAACTACGCTCCCGAGGCTGCAGGCAGGCGATTTTCATGTGAACGTTGAGCGTAAACCGACGCTAACAACGCGCTGGGATTTGTGACGACACCCGTAAGTCGGTCACAGGATTCGTGTTCTGGGAGCATATTTGTTAAGTCAGCGAGCGCTTTCTGGGTGCTTTGTGTCGGAAGATAATTCTTCGGTG
>CAXPUI010000555.1:0-4848 GCA_964220205.1 Candidatus Allofontibacter communis
GGTCATAGACGCGCTGGATAAAATGAATATCGCCTGGGGTGATGTCCGCCCGGCGGCGGAGGTCACTGATCTGGCCTGTGTAAAGGCGAGGCAATCGATCAAGGAAGTCCCGGACAGGCAAGGCGGCATGAGGCCTGTGCCGGATTCACCGTATCGCTTTCGGCACCTCGAGTCAGGTGTCAGACGTGGCGCTCCGCATCTTGGCGAACACAACAACGAGGTTCTGGCGGACTGGCTTGGATGGTCAGCTGAAGAAATCAGCAGCAAGGCTGATGTATTGAAAACAAATGAGGATTTACCATGAGAGACCTGGCAGGGAGGACAGCTGTCGTCACCGGCGGTGTAAGTGGCATTGGCTTGGGAATGGCACGTGCATTCGCGAGCAGAGGTGCGAACCTCGTGCTGGCAGATCTGAATGAAGAACTCATGGCTCGGGCTGAAGAGGAATTCAAGAGCACCGGAGTGCAGGTGGCGACGATGGATTGCGATGTGTCCAGTCTCGAGCAGGTCGAGCAACTGGCGGAACTGGCTCAGAGCAGATTTGGTGGAGTACATGTTGTCTGCAGTAAGGCGGGTGTCGGTATCCCAACTTCCGCTCGTCACATCAAGCTGAGCGACTGGGAGTGGATAATCAACGTCGATTTGTGGGGTCCGATTTATACGGTCAAGGTTTTTCTCCCATTGCTTGAACAGCAGGACTGGGGACATATCAATGCGACTTCCTCCATGGCGGGCCTGATATCAAGTCAGATGATGGGGGCCTACAATGTAGCGAAGCATGGCGTTGTAGCCCTGATGGCCGCGACAGAAAGGGAATTGCGAGCGAAGCGGACGAACGTTTATGCGTCCGTACTCTGTCCCGGCCCGATTAATACCAATATCAGTCAGCATTCCGTTGACTATCGTCCTGGCGGCGCTAAGCCCAAAGCTGACTCTGAGAAAGCTGGCAAGCTTGCCAGTAATATTCAGGCCACGCTGGAGCAGGGCATGCCACCCGACGAGGTCGGTGAACTCGTGGCAGATGCTATCGAGCAGGATAAGTTCTGGATTCTCACCCATCCACGCTGGAGTAAGGCTGTCCAGAAGCAACTCGACGCCCTGAACGAGGATCAAAGCCTGACCCGGGCTTGAATTTGAGTGGTCATGCCCCTTGTGACAAGATGTGGGCAGACGATGGAGCATGATGATGAGTGAGATGAGATCCACCTATGTACCACCGCTGCAGCTGACCGATGGGCAGCCTGCGCCAATCGCAGCGAATGGTGGTGTTTCGTACATGTCTTTTGAGCGAAATGGCGATGCGGGTACGTCCGTCGCGATTGAAGACGCCTTGAAGCAGATAGACAGCGGCGTTGGTCAGGCGGTTATAGACCTGATTGATAATGCGCCACCGGGGCCTATAGAAACCAAGTGGGGGCTGGGATTTCGTCGTTATGCGGAGTGTCTTGACTATATCCGGGCAAACAACATCGAGGCCCCGGAGGGTGGTATGTCGATCCCGCTGCGCTACAGCATCAGCGAACAGCCGTCCTACTCAGTGGTGTCGTCCAACGAACTCTGGCGGGACCCGCACCGGGAAGCGGATGCCCTGAGATTACGCAAGGATGAGCGCGATGAAGTACGTCGTTGTCTCTACTTTCCTCAGATTTTGCGTGATGCGCGGCGGATTGAGGAATACCACCCGGGGTTGTCTCCCTACACGGCAGCATCAATGGACAAACTGGGTGTGTCGTTGGCACATTGTGAATCGGAGTGTCAGAATTTTTACGATCACCGTGAAGTCGAACGGGTCTTTTACCGCGAGATGGAAGAACTGTTACTGGACTTTTTTCCCGGAGCCACCGATGCGCTGGTCTACAATCATGATGTGTTTGATAAGCACTACCAGGGAGACCGTACGGAAAACCAGGCCGATAAGAACCCGGGAGTTAACGCCAACTACGCGAATCTTGTTCACAATGACCTGAATGACAACAGTGGTCGGGTTCGCTGCCGTGAGTTGTTAACCAAAAATCTGCGGAACTTCGGGCGACAGGTCAACTATACGGCGGCAGAGGCCGATGAAAAAATGTCGCGACGCTTCATGTCGATTAACCTCGCCAAGCCCATGGAAACCGTTCAGCAGAACCCGTTCGTGTTGTGTGCCTGGCCGTCATTTGCAGACCAGCCTTATATCAATAACTATCGCATTTATGATGACAGAGTAGGTGAAACAACCCGTTTTACCTACAGGCCTGAACATGAATGGTACTGGGTTCCTGAACAGCAGCCCAATGAAGTTTCCATGCTCAAGTGCTATGACTCTGTTACCGATGGTTCAGTGTCGAGGTGGTCGTTCCATACCGCCTGTATTAATCCGAACCTGCCCGATGACGCACCTTGTCGTCGGAATTTAGTCGTTCGATCCTTTGTCTTCTTTTAGTCCATTGTCTTTTTTTAAAGGTGCCTAGAACTTGAACTCAACGGTTACTTCGCTCGCCGGAACACCTGCCGCATCGCCATTGGGTTATTTCAGCTGGACTTTCGGTCAGGCAGCGCGCGATCCCTATTACATCATGGTGATCATCTACATCTTCTACCCGTATTTCAGCAATACGGTGGTTGGAGATCCAGTCCGCGGCCAGGCACTGATTGGCTACATCACAGCAGGTGCCGGGTTCGTCCTGGCATTGACCGCGCCCTTCCTGGGCGCCATCGCCGACAAGGATGGACGTCGTAAGCCCTGGTTGGTCGGAACAGTACTGGTGATGACGATGGGGGCCCTCAGTCTTTGGTATGTTGAACCCGCTGGCCGGGGTATGGGCATAGTTCCTGCGATCACTGTGCTGTTTGTCATCAAAGTATGTTTCACGGTCTGTGAGGTGTTTCACAACGCCATGCTGCCATCGATAGCGCCGGTCAACCGGGTTGGTTTGATTTCGGGTCTGGCCTTTTCGCTGGGCAACGTCGGTGGTCTGTTGTTGATGTTGTTTGTCCTTTTTGCCTTCTCCATGCCTGGCACCCAGGACTGGGGATTCCTGCCTGAGGTTCCGATGTTTGGCATTGATCAGTCAATGCATGAGCATAATCGCATTGTGGGCCCTATCGCTGGTGTCTGGATGCTTATCTTCATGTTGCCGGTGCTTCTCTACACACCGGACGGAAAGGCTTCGACGTCACCGATGTTGCAGGTTGCCAGGGAGGGGGTCGACGACGTCATCCAGACCCTCAAGAACATCCGCCATTATGCCAATGTGGCCCGTTACCTGCTGGCTCGCCTGTTTTTTATCGACGGCATGGTCGGGGTCCTGACTTTTGGTGGGGTATATGCCTCAGGGACCTTTGGCTGGGATACCACGACGCTGTTGATATTTGGATTGTGCACGAGTGCTTCAGCCATGTTCGGGGCCTACGTCGGTGGCTTGCTGGACGACCGCCTGGGCTCAAAGCGGGCGTTGATGATTTCCATCTGGACCAGTTCGATTGTCCTTCTGACACTTGTCTCAGTGCAGCCTGATACGATCTTATACGTGTGGGAAGTTGGTAGTGAGAGCGTCTGGTCTTTCCCCTACTTTTCCAGTCTGCCGGAAATCTTTTATTTCTGTACCAACCAGGTCTTTGCCATGTTTTTTGTCACGGGTCTGTCAACATCCCGCACGCTGATGGCAAAGCTGTCTCCCCCGGAGCTGGCGACCCAGTTTTTCGGATTGTTTGCGTTGTCAGCGACAGTCACGGCTTTTCTGGCGCCGCTGCTGGTTGCCACGGCCACAGATTTGTTCGATTCCCAGCGTATTGGCTTTGGTTCGCTCGCGGCGCTGATGTTTATCGGCGCGGTGTTGCTGATCAAGGTGCGCGAAGAACAGGCGACGGTTGCCCATACAGACTGATGGCCACATAAACCGACACTGAAACCATCAGTGCGGGGAAAACCTCATGGAGCTGTCCGCGCAGTCCCGACAGCATCCAGATGATCAATACCAGCGTACCCAGGGTCATTGACCACATGACCGCGCGGCTGTTTCCTCTTTGCCAGTGCAAACCCAGGACAACGGCCGGCAGGAAACAGACCGCATAGAGACTGCCGGAGAAGATGGTGATTTCCACGATGTCACCGGGTGGATTGAGGGCCAGCACTGCGGCCAGGACCGCGATGTCAATCACCAGTGCCCTTGTCCAGCCTAGTTCAGCCGTGGTAGGATGGAGCGGCCTGATGAGGTTCTTGAAACTGGTCGAGGCCGCGACCAGCAGTACGCGGTCCATGGAAGACATGGCCGCTGCGACGATGGCAACCGTGAGGAAGTCAGCCGCCCAGATGGGAAATATCTCCGGAGCATTCAGCAGCGTGGGTACAATCAGGTCGGTGTCGGTCACGTCTTCCAGCAGGAAGTGGCTGTATAGACCGATGGGAAAAATGCTGAGCTGGACCAGTAACAGGCCAATCATCGCGATCCAGATTCCCCGCTTTGCTTCCTCATCATTTTTCAATGCATAGAACCTGGAAAGCTGTCTTGGATCGACAATCAACTTGAGAGCACCTGACAGCGAAAGACCGATCAGGAACGCAAAAGAGATACCGCCATTCCATTCAAACAGATAAGACTTGTCCGGTTGGCTGGCGAGTTCCCCGATTGCGCCAACACCACCGGCAGCTTCGATGACGAAGTAGAACAGGAGGACTGCGCCAATCACCATCAGAATGCCCTGCATGACATCGGTCCGGACGACTGAGATAAATCCACCGGCTGATGTGTAGATGACAACGATCACCAGTGTCAGGAGCACCGCGCTCTCGTAGGGAATGTTGAGGAACTGCTGGAACAGGTGACCTGCGCCCTTAAAGATGGCGACCAGGTAGAGTAGGCTGGAGAA
>CAXPUI010000556.1:0-4226 GCA_964220205.1 Candidatus Allofontibacter communis
ATAAAATCACCGACTTCAAGGGTTGGTATCATCTATCCCGTTTGAATTTGAAAGGGTTCAAACAGAAAAGACCTGACAACAAGAACGACGGCAAAAACAGGAAAAAAAGATACCGAATATTCAACAAGCAGAGGTTCAGCGAGTATTCCGTTACGAGTATCATCATCAACGTCACCGGCGGCGGACAGCCTGGCCTGGCGTTTCGGTCGCAAGACAAGGACATCCAGCAACCAGACAGCGCCGGTGAAGGCCGTTGCCAGAACAAGAATAAGAGGGAAATTAACACTCATTTTTCGACCTTGAGAACAGCCAAAAAAGCCTCTTGTGGAATTTCAACGCTACCCAGCTGTTTCATGCGCTTCTTGCCAGCCTTCTGCTTCTCCAGCAGCTTTTTCTTCCGTGTAATGTCACCACCATAACACTTTGCCGTGACATTTTTCCGAAGCGCCTTGACGGTCTGGCGAGCGATAATCTGGCCGCCAATAGCCGCCTGGATAGCGACATCAAATAACTGCCGGGGAATTAGTTCCTTCATTTTCTTGGTCAGACTGTGCCCCTTGGTTCGCGCATCATCGCGATGCACAATAATCGCCAGCGCATCAACCCGGTCACCGTTGATGAGGACATCAAGCTTAACAAGGTCTGCTGTTTCGAAACGATCGAAAGAATAATCCAGGGATGCAAAGCCTCTCGAGACCGATTTCAAGCGATCAAAAAAGTCCAGAACCACTTCACTCATAGGCAAATCGTACGTGAGAGACACCTGCTGCCCAACAAACTGCATGTCCTTCTGCACGCCGCGGCGCTCAACACACAAGCTGATAACGCTACCTACGTGTTCCGAAGGAACCAGTATATTGGCTTGGACAACGGGTTCCCGCATCTGATCGATCGTCGAAGGGTCCGGCAACTGCGATGGGTTATCAACACGCACAACATCACCGCTTTTGCTCACAATTTCATAAATCACCGTGGGTGCTGATGTAATCAGATCAAGGCCGTATTCTCGCTCCAGCCTTTCCTGCACAATCTCCATATGCAGCATACCCAGGAAACCACAGCGAAAACCATTCCCCAGCGCATCGGAACTCTCAGGCTCATATACCAGCGACGCGTCATTCAAAATCAGCTTTTCCAGTGCTTCCCGGAAATTCTCGAAATCGTCTGACGAAACCGTAAACATGCCTGCGTAGACCTGAGGCTTGACCTGTTCAAACCCCGGTAAGGCTGATACAGAATCAGCGTCACCGGCGAGGACGATCGTATCGCCGACTGGTGCACCCTTTACATCCTTGATCCCAGCGACAACAAAACCTACCTCACCAGTATTCAACACATCCGTTTCTTTTCGATGAGGCGTAAAGATGCCGACCGCATCAACCTGTTGCACCCGCCCTATTGATTTCGCCAGGATACGGTCTTTTTTGGCAATCCGGCCTTGGACGACTCGAACCAGAGACACCACACCAAGGTAATTATCAAACCAGGAATCAATGATAAGCGCCTGTAACGGTCCTTCCCTTCTATCTTCAGGTGCTGGAATGACCTCAACGACTTTTTCAAGTAACTCAGCGACCCCCAGACCATTCTTCGCACTGACTTCCATGGCATCAGTGGCATCGAGACCAATGATCTCTTCTATCTCTTGAGCGACCCGATCGGGTTCTGCCTGGGGGAGATCGATTTTATTTAGCACCGGGAGAACCTCAAGGTCCTGCTCGATCGCTGTATAACAGTTGGCAACAGATTGCGCCTCAACACCTTGAGCGGCGTCTACAACCAGCAATGCTCCTTCACACGCAGCCATTGACCGGGAGACTTCATAGGTAAAGTCAACGTGACCCGGCGTGTCAATAATGTTGAGCTGGTAGGTATCACCATCCTGGGCGTCAAACATCAGCGTCACGCTCTGAGCCTTGATAGTAATACCACGCTCCCGCTCGATATCCATGGAATCCAGTACCTGATCGTTCATCTCACGGTCAGTAAGACCACCGCAGAGCTGAATAAAACGATCGGCCAGGGTGGACTTCCCATGATCTATATGGGCAATAATCGAAAAATTCCTGATATGGCTGGGATCAGTCACTGGGGAGGCTCAGAAAATCCGGAGCAGTCTATAGCAAAGACCCGCTGTTCGCTATTATTCGCCCGGAATTTTGACCGCCAGATATTGCGGTCTGCCACTTCGCACCACCCTCACATGAACGGTGATCCCTGCTGGAATACCTTCCGCCAGACGGTCCAGTTGCTCCGCCGTTTCTATCTGTTCACCATCGAAGTCAGTGATCACATCACCGCGGAGCAGGCCGGCATCGACTCCGGGACCCTCAAAGACCTGGCGGACAATCACCCCCCGGTCAATCTTCATGCGACGCTTATCATCCGATTCCAGATCAGCGACCATGATCCCCAGCCGATTGCCGCTTGGCGGTACCGGGCCAGGGCGCTGGCCAACCTGTTGCCCCTCTGCAGAGAGAGTACCAATGATTACTTCGATGGTCTGGACTTCCTTGTTCCTGACTATGGTCAGCTCGGCAGTACTTTCAGCAAGAGCGCGCCCAACCAAGTGAGGCAACTCCGAGGAAAGATCGATCATCCTGCCATTAAAGGACGTGATGATGTCACCTTCACGCAATCCGGCAGCCTCCGCGGGGCTATCTGCAAAGACCTGTGACACCAAGGCACCCGATGGTCGGTCCAGACCAAAGGACTCTGCCAGATCTCTGTCAACGGGCTGGATCAGTACACCTAACCAACCACGCGAGACGCTGCCTTTCTCCTTCAGCTGCGCCACAACCTCCATCGCAACATCAATCGGAATGGCAAACGATAGCCCCATGTACCCACCGGACCGGGTGAATATCTGGGAATTGATGCCAACAACCTTACCGTCCAGATCAATCAGTGGACCACCGGAATTGCCCGGGTTGATCGCGACGTCGGTCTGGATAAAAGGTACGTAGTTAGCTGCTTCCCCCTGAAGACTGCGCCCGGTGGCACTGACAATCCCAGCCGTCACACTCATCTCAAAATCAAACGGCGAGCCGATCGCAATAACCCACTGACCAGCCTGGAGGCTTTCTGAGTTACCAATCTCAACCGTCGGCAGATTCGCTTCTTCAATTTTCAACAGTGCCAGATCAGACTGGGGATCAGTCCCGACCACACTTGCCACCCGCTCCCTGCGGTCAGCCAGGGATACAACGATTTCGCTGGCGTCTTCAACGACATGATTGTTCGTCAGAATGTAACCATCAGACTCAATAATGAACCCGGAACCAACACCAGGTCGTTCGTTACGGTCAGGCTGCCTGAAAAACCGACGGAAGATTTCCGGCACCTCTTCTTCACTCCGACCTGCCCGTTCTCTCGGACTCGTTTTCGTCGCTCGAATATTAACCACTGCCGGAGAGGCAGACTCCACTAACCCGGTAAATTCCGGAAAATCACAAAAGGCAGGCTGTATGCTCACCATCAGAAGCACCAAAACACCCGCAGTTCTAGCAAACACGTTTTTCCTCCAATACTGTTTCCGGTAAAGCGCGACAAGAGAGGCTTCCCAGGATCAACCCGATAACCACCATTGCTATACTCGCGCTGTCGTTCAGAGAATAAAGATCATTGAGCAATGCGGCTATGATCAATCCGACCATCGGCTTTCCCAGGCTGTTCCACATCAACCGATAATGATCGCTCGGGGCAAGAGACCATTCAAATTCCTCCAGGTCTGGATCCTGTTCAAGCAACCCCTCGCTGAGCCTGCAGTTTGAGCAGGCTATACAGGACCCGGAACGGGCCATGACTGCGGCACCATCCGAGGACCGCTTTACCCTGATGGCAGTCATAACTCAGTAAATGAGTGGTTCGACGGAATCAGCGACGCGCCTGGCTGTTTTCATCGGCACGTCTCCTACCACCGTAATCTGGGGTCCAGCCTGGTTAAGACGCCTAGAGATGACTACCGTGCCGCCGACCCGGGTTGTCATGTCGGGCAAAGAACCTTGTTTTGATCTATCGACAAAAACAGAAAATGTCGCCACCCCATCTGTAAAGTGCAGGCGGTCACCACTTCTCCTCACCTGCCTGAAACCATCAGGCAGCCAGCTGACTCGTAACCTTGGCTCTTCCCTGGACTCAACAACATCGAAGGTCAAGGGGTGAGAGACCGTATCTCCCTGAATAGATGACGCCAGGTCGATGTCATCGATGGCGTTGCCGATCTC
>CAXPUI010000557.1:0-3298 GCA_964220205.1 Candidatus Allofontibacter communis
CTGGTGGAAGCCGTTGGCCTGAAAGGCTGGCACGCGGGTCCGATCGCCAACGCGGCAGCGGCGGAAGCCCTGACGTCTATCCTGATAACCATCAATCGTCATCACGGCGTGGAAGGCAGTGGCATTGTGATCACGGGTGAGCCGACCAAGTAACCGGGACCCGAACCATGAAGCTGACCTACTTCGGTGTCGACAATATTCCCATGGTGCAGCCAGGGGATGATGTGGCTGGATTAATCCTGCAGGGCCTCGCCTCCATGGGCGAGTCTCTGCAGGAAGATGATGTCATCGTCATTGCCCAGAAAATCATTTCCAAGGCGGAAGACTGCTATGTGAATCTGAACGATATTAAACCCTCGAGCGAGGCGACCAGGTTAGGCGAGGAAATCGATAAAGATCCTCGCAAGGTGCAGCTGATTCTGGATGAATCCAAGGAAGTCGTGCGAAAGCGCCAGGGTGTGATGATCGTTGAGCATCGATTGGGCTTCGTGCATGCCAGCGCGGGAATAGACCAGTCGAATATCACCAACGAGGAAGGCGATGATGAAGACCTTTGTCTGCTCTTGCCAAGGGACCCCGATGGCAGCGCTCGATCGCTTGTTGATCAGCTCGCGGACAAGCTGGGCATTCATGTTGGTGTCATTATCAATGACTCAATCGGCAGGGCCTGGCGGATAGGCCAGGTTGGACACGCGATTGGTGTGGCAGGTTTTACTGCGCTGGAAGACTACATTGGCAGCCGAGATATCTATGGCCATGAAATGGAGGTCAGCCAGGTTGCTGCTGCTGACGAGATGGCGGCGGGGGCATCCCTGCTGATGGGACCTACGGATCAGATGACGCCTGTCGTCGTTGTCCGAGGCTATGTCCCGAGAGATCCCCAGCAGTTGGATAGTCATGGTATTGGTCCGTTACTGCGACCGAAAGAAATGGATATGTTCAGGTGAACGAAGCGCGCAGTGTGCTGGCACTTTCAGGTGGTGTGGGTGGCGCGAAGCTTGCCCTGGGCCTTGCCCATTGCCTGGAGCCCGAGAAACTGACGATTGTCTGTAACACCGGCGATGACTTTGTTCACCTTGGGCTGACCATCTGTCCGGATCTCGATACCGTCCTTTATACCCTTGCCGATTGGAGTAACAAGGAACAGGGTTGGGGGCAGGCTGATGAGACCTGGAGTTTTCTTGACGCCCTCGGACGTTTAAACGGCGAGACCTGGTTCAGTCTGGGTGATAGGGACCTGGCAACGCATATTGTGCGTACCACGTTGCTGCAGGAGGGGTTGACGCTCTCCGAAGTCGTCACTGGGCTGTGCGGGCGAATGAATATCCGCCACAAAGTTGCCCCCATGAGTGATCAAACGGTCAGCACCCGCGTCAGGACCCGGTCGGGAGAAGACCTGATGTTTCAGCATTATTTTGTCCGCGATCGCTGTGAGCCTGAGGTGGCCGGCTTTGAGTTTGCAGGCATTGACCAGGCGATGCCTTCGCCAGCCTTCAGCGCAGCGCTGGCCGATTGTGAGGTCGTTATTATCTGTCCATCCAATACCTTTGTTTCCGTGGACCCGATTCTCGCGCTCCCGGGTGTTACAGAGACCCTGAGCCAGAGGAATGTGCCTGTCGTTGTCGTCTCAAATATTGTTGGTGGACAGGCCCTCAAGGGGCCTGCGGCGAAAATGATGAATGAACTTGGTATGCCGATGACCGCCCTGGGCGTGGCTCGACATTACCTGGATAAGTACGATGGCCTGATCAGTGGATTTGTGCTTGATCATGCGGATGCGGAGTTAGCGGAGCCGATTCAGGCACTGGGTTTGTCGACTATCGTCACCAAGACCGTCATGGTAACGTTACAGGACAAGATCGACCTGGGCAGAGAAGTGCTGGCGTTCGCTGACGCTTCCTGATGATCCCCTGATGACAACCACTGCCGTTATACCCGTTAAGCAACTGGCGAACGCTAAGCAGCGTTTGTCGGGGGTGTTATCCGCAGATGACAGGGGTTTGCTGTTCAGTGCCATGGTGCGCGATGTCCTGACCGCCGTTGAAGCCTGTTCGTTGATTGATCAGGTAGTCGTGGTTACTGATGATCTTGCGGTCAGCGAACTGGCGCGGGAATATGGCGCTGAGATCCGGCCGGAACCTGAGCAGCCTGGGTTGATCGAGTCGGTGACGGTGACATCGAGACAACTGGCGATGGAGGGTGTAGCGACGATGCTGTTCCTGCCAGGTGATGTGCCGCTGGTTTCCGCAGGAGAACTTGAACTCGTGCTTGAAGGCATCGGTCACTCTGATGAGGCTGAGTTTCTCATCGTGCCAGCGTCGGACCTCGGCGGCTCAAATTGCGTGGTCTGTTCACCGCCAGACTGTATGACCTTTGGCTTTGGTGAGGACAGCTTTCGGCGTCACCTGGGAATTGCGAGAAACCTTGGTCTCAATCCCATGGTTGCGAAACTGCCGGGTATCGGGCTGGATATCGATACTCCGGATGACCTTCGGGAACTGGTGACGCTGATAGAGAAGGAAGAACAGGACTTCAGCGACTATAATACCGTAAGATTTTTAGCGACGAGCGGCCTGTTCCAGCAATTGGCCGTAGACAAAACGGAGTTACAAGATGGTTGATCAGAGATCGGCATTGATTCACGAGGCGGTTAATCGTCGTCTGGACGACGAAGAGATACTGGGTTTCGCGGATTGGACCGATACGAAAAGTCTTATGGGGATAGCCGCAGAACTGCGTGACCGAGGGCACCAGAATACAATTTCCTACTCCAGGAAAGTCTTTATTCCGTTAACTCACCTATGCCGTGATGTCTGCCATTACTGCACTTTCGCTCAGGTACCTCGAAAAGTCCGGGCGCCGTACCTGACACCGGAAGAAGTTCTGAAAGTTGCAGCAGATGGCGCGAAAGCCGGGTGTAAAGAGGCCCTGTTTACTCTCGGGGATAAACCGGAACTACGTTACAAGGCTGCTCGTGAGGCGCTCAAGGAACTCGGTCAGGAGTCGACGCTGTCCTATTTGAAAGATATGGCGGAGCTCGTCTTTGATGAAACAGGGCTTTTCCCTCACCTGAACCCGGGCCTGCTCGAGGCCGACGAGCTCGCAGAGCTCCGCAAGGTCTCTTTGTCGATGGGTATCATGCTCGAGAGCGCGTCTGACCGGTTGACGGAAAAGGGCATGCCCCATTATGGATCTCCTGACAAAGTGCCGGCCCGTCGGCTTGAAACGTTGAGGTTGGCGGGTGAAGCAGCCGTACCGTTTACCTCGGGCATCCTGATAGGTATCGGTGAAACCCGCT
>CAXPUI010000558.1:0-2807 GCA_964220205.1 Candidatus Allofontibacter communis
CAGCCTGACCGGGAGCGGATTACTGTTAGGTCCCACACCAGGCAATCAAAAGTACAGCGACTCGAACAGTTCCTCTACAGCCACAGGCAGGGTCGGGCTTCGGTATGAAATTACACCCAACCTGAACTGGTATGCCGTTTACGGCCTGGGCAAACGCCCGGAAGTCGTTACCGTGAATACTAATGGCACCTCTTCACTTATCCCGGCAGAGGAGCTGACGTCCATGGAGACTGGCATAAAGTTCCAGCTGCTGGATGGCCGTGTCGTCGGTGACAGCTCCATTTACTATTACGAATATGAAAACTTCCAGACACTCGCGGCAGTCGAGGGACAACTCGTCACCGTCAACGCCGGCGAGGCGGACTCAACCGGATTTGAAGCCCAGGTTAATTACCTGGCCACTGACAGTTTGAGTTTGTTTGGCAGCTACGGCTACAACAAGGCCAGATTGCGTACCGGCGCATACAAGGACAACAGCTTCCGTAACAGCCCGGATCACATGTTTTCTGTCGGTGCCAGCTTCGAGTGGCCGCTGCAAACCGGTGTCATTGCGTTCTCACCGGTTTACAGCTGGCAGTCAAAAATGTTCTTTTTTGACGACAATGACAAAGCAATTCTTCAGCAGCGAACCCCCGCAGCATTCTCCGACACCAAGGTCGACGAATTCCAGGGTGCCTTCGGACTGTTCAGCGCCCGCCTGTCATACACCAGTGCGGATGAAGCCTGGATGGTGGCTATTGTCGGCGACAACCTGACTGACGAAAAGTACATCGTCGATGCAGGCAACATGGGTGATTATTTCGGCATTCCAACCTTTATCGCCGGCAGTCGCCAGAATGTCCGCGCCGAGTTCACTGTCAATTTCTGATCAACCCCAAAACGGAGCAATTTCATGAATATGATCAATGCCTCGCTCAAGAGCGGGATTCTTGCCTCATTTATCGCGGTATCCACCGCCGCACCCCTGTCTCTGGCGGCTTCACCGGATGATAAAACGTTCACCATCGCGGTGATTCCGGATACCCAGAACTACCTGGACTATACCCACCAGAAAGCTGAAGGGTTTCCCTTCGATGCCAACAAGCTCTTCATAGAACAGATGCAGTACATCGCGGACAACCTGGAAAGCCAGGGCGGTGACATCGCTTTCGTCACCTCCCTCGGGGATGTCTGGCAACACCAGACCTTGTCCATGGACGAAGATCACAAGGCGCGGGGATTCAAGATTGCGCCTAACCCCATTGTGGATAGCCACTTCGCTCCCACGGAAAAGGCCAAAACCGTTGAAATGCCCAAGGCCCATGAAGGCTTTTCCCTGATTGCGGGCAAAGTACCGTTTTCGGTAGCACCGGGAAATCATGACTACGACGCCATGTGGACAGATGCCAATCATCCTCCGTCTGCCAATCCCGACCCCCACGATCTAGCTACTTTGGGCATGCTGCATCCCGGAGGCCTGGACAATTTCCGGTCTGTCTTCGGCGCTAATTCGGTATTTTTCAAGGACAAACCCTGGTACGTAGAGTACAACGATGGCGGCGCCGACAGCGCTCAAATATTCGAGGCGGGAGGCTACAGGTTCCTCCATATCGCTCTCCAGTTCGAGGCCCCCAACGCGTCGCTGGAATGGGCCGCCGGCGTGGTGGAGAAACACCCGGGCCTGCCAACCATTGTGTCCACGCACGACTACCTCAACACCGACGGTGAACGAAAGGCCAATCCGGTGATTGATGGTCATGTGGTGGATCCCATTCACAATAACCCCGAAATGGTATGGCAAAAGTTTATTAGCCAGCACGACCAGATTTTCCTGGTGCTTTGCGGCCATCAACTCGGCCAGGCGACCCGCATGGATAGCAATGCCCATGGCAATCCGGTCTGGCAATTACTTTCCGACTACCAGAGTCGGGCCCAAACCGCCATTGACGCCGGCGGCAAGGTCGAATCAGGCCTGGGAATCGGCATAGGAGATGGATGGATGCGCTTCATGGAGTTTGATATGAGCGGTAAGGACCCGGTCGTCCATGTCAGGACGTACTCCACCCATTACGATGTTCAAAGTACCGATCACAAGGAGTACGCGGAATGGTACAAGGATCACGAGCAACCCCATATGACCGAGGCCCAGTTTCGCTCCGGAGATGATTTCAAGCTGAAACTCAACGGCTTTTCCAAGCGTTTTGCCACCAAAGCTGCTCTCGTAAATCAATAATACTTCAGGACAGCACTCCGCCCTCGGGCGGAGTGCTTTTCCTCTTCAGCAGCTGGAAGCGCTGGCCGGGCGAATCAAGGTGTTCGACCCTCTGCTGGAGCATCACGCATTCGTGCAACAATTGCAGTCAGCGCATGGGCGTAAAAGCAGTTTTTGGGCACGCCTGTAGACTTGATGTAGTATTAAAGCCCGCTAATCGAGCATGAGTCTCATACGGATGCTCGGGTCGAAAGGGAATCCCCAGGCGAGTAACCTGTTTGCGGTGATCCATTAGCTGCAGGAGCAGAAGAGCATACATCTGGAAGCAAAGCCAGGAAAGCGGCCTATGGAGCTGTGCGGCAGCGCTCAGTAGGCAATTTTTCAAAATATTGTTAAGCCTTTTCTGAGCATGGTATTTTTCATGGTATTACCAATTAGCAGGAAAATAAGCCATTGAATATAAAAGATAAAAATGTCTTGTTTACAATAGAGTGGGAGTGACGGGCACTGGCTGGCAATGTCTAGCAACGGCAGGCATTTCGGCTGAGGGTAAAAGAACTTTCCGCTAAGCGATAGACTGTATGTAAACACAGTATTGCAAGGACGCGGAACATGC
>CAXPUI010000559.1:0-4554 GCA_964220205.1 Candidatus Allofontibacter communis
GGGCAACATCAACAATCATGTCTTCCTGGCCTCCCACCATTCTCCGCGTCCCCAGTTCAACCAGGATTTCCCGGACATCCAGGCCGTACTCTTCCGCAGCTTTCTCTGCGTGCCGAAGAAAAGATGAATAAACGCCCGCATAGCCGAGAGACAATGTTTCCCTGTCCACTCGGACAGGACGATCCTGCAAGGGCCTGACGAGGTCTTCTGCAGCATCCATCAGCTTATAAAGGTCGCATACATGCTGCCAACAGCGCCGATCAGCGGCGGCGATAAAGACTTCAAGAGGAGCGTTACCCGCACCAGCCCCCATACCCGCAAGTGATGCATCAACCCTGCGGGCACCGGTCTGGACTGCCACCATGGAATTGGCCACACCCAGGGAGAGATTATGGTGAGCATGCACACCACGTTCCGTCTTTTCATCGAGCACTTGATCATAGGCTTCAAGACGTTCCCGGTAACCATCCATATCCAGCGCTCCGCCGGAGTCAGTCACATACACGCACTCGGCGCCGTAGCTCTCCATGAGTTTGGCCTGTTCAGCCAGTCGCGCCGGCTCAATCATGTGACTCATCATCAGGAAACCGATTGTGTCCATGCCAAGCTCGCGGGCAATCTCGATATGTTGTTTTGCCACGTCAGCTTCAGTGCAATGCGTCGCAACACGCACCGAACGGACACCCATATCATAGGCCCGCTTCAACTCGTCGCGGGTAGCGATACCCGGCAAGATCAGCGTCGTTACCACTGCATTTTCGACAGCATCAACGACCGCGGATATCCATTCCCAGTCTGTATGAGCACCGAACCCGTAATTGAAACTGCTACCGTTGAGCCCATCCCCATGGGCGATTTCGATAGCATCAACGCCTGCTTCATCCAGCGCTTTGGCGATTGCTCGAACGTGATCAATACCATAGAGATGGCGAATCGCATGCATACCATCGCGCAGGGTTACATCCTGGATGTAAAGCCGTTGTTCAGTGGGATCATGGATTTTCACTTGACTGCTCCGTATTTCAACGCAGCAATCTGCTCAGCAGTCGCGAGGGCAGCAGATGTCATAATATCAAGGTTGCCGGCATAGTTTGGCAGGTAATGTCCCGCACCCTCTACCTCCAGAAATACCGTCGATTTAATGCCCTCATAGTCACCGACGCCCGGTATGTGTAATTTATTGTTGCTACCAAAACGTTCAAACTGAACATCCTGCTTGAGCTGGTAGCCCGGCACATAGCTCTGCACCTTCGCAACCATCGCTTCCACGGCTTCAGTTATCTGTTCCGGCTCGGCGCCCGTCGACAAGGTATATACCGTATCACGCATGATCATCGGAGGCTCTGCTGGGTTCAGCACGATGATCGCTTTACCCAAAGCAGCCCCGCCAACCACTTCAAGCCCTTTCGCCGTTGTCACCGTAAATTCATCAATGTTCGCTCTGGTACCAGGTCCCGCGCTGCGCGACGACACTGATGCGACTATTTCCGCATAAGGTACGCTGTCGGCAACACCGCGAACAGCGGCCACGATGGGGATTGTTGCCTGGCCACCACACGTCACCATATTCACATTTGCCTCGGCAAGATGATCTTCAAGATTAACAACGGGCACGCAATAGGGACCAATCGCAGCAGGTGTCATGTCCACCATCTGTTTGTTGTCCTGCTGGCAGATTTCATGATGCTGCTGATGAGCGCCAGCTGATGTCGCATCGAACACAATATTGACGTCCGACCATTCCGGCATAGCTCGCGCGCCCTCGACACCTTCATGAGTTATGGCGACGCCACGCTCTCGCGCCATCGCCAGCCCCTCAGATGAGGCATCAATACCGATGAGGATTTTCAATGCCAGCGTATCCGATAGGGTCAGAATTTTGATCATCAGGTCCGTGCCGATATTGCCGGAACCGATAATCGCGCAGCCAGTTTTGGACATCATGAACTCCTGTTAGACCTGAAGGCGAGCAAGCAGGTCCTGCTTCAACATATGATCTGCAACGCTAGCAGGCATGGAGACCTGTCATCTCAGTCGTTGACGAGGAAATCCAGGCAAGCGGCATTAAACATTCTCTGGTGTTCGACCATGACCCAGTGACCACACTCAGCCACGTCAACGTGACGGCTGGGTTTACAGGCCCGAGTAATTTTCTGCCCGCCACTGGCCGGCAACAGTTCATCATCAATCCCCCAGAAAGACAGCACAGGGCATTGGAGCTGACTCAATTCCGTCTCCATATTCGGGATTATCATGCGCCCCAGGACTTCAGGTGGCTGCTCCTGCAAAATCGCCCAACGCTCATCAACCAGTTCATCGGTGACATGAACAGGATCGTAAACGAGGGTCTTCAGCACATTCCGCAAGCCCTCGCGGTCAAGCGCACCGCCTACGAAATTACTGATCATCTTTGCCATCGCAGGCATAGCCATATAAGTGTCCAGCTCTTCAATACCCCCTGGAGCCATGAGCACCAGTTTCGTTATCAGCTCGGGATGATCCAGGGCAGATCGTATGCTGATTGCACCACCCAGCGAATTACCAATGAGCGCACACTGGTTTATGTTAAGCGCTGAAATCAAACCAACCAGCGCCGCCCGGAAAAAATCAGTTGTGTAATCGCGATCAACTGGCTTGGAGGAATAACCAAAACCAGGCAGGTCGGGCACAACCACGCGAAACCCAGCATCGACCAGGTGCTGGATATTGCCCTTGAAATTACTGTGACCGCTGGCACCCGGGCCACTACCGTGGACAAAGACGACCGCACTGCCATCAGCAGGACCGAACTCCTGGAAATGAATATCCAGATCTTCAATCCGCTCCACATTGCCCCTGGGCGGGCCACCAGCAATTTCAGTCATGCCCCTTCCTAAATAAATACATCAGCGTTATCAGCACCCAAAGCCATCCCACCCAGATTTCGCGCGAATGACGTCGGATTGTTAGCAACATGGGCACGGGCGATGTGGATATCACGCCACACATCCTGAATAGCCGCAGCATCGTAGACACTCCGACCTCCTGCCACATCGAAGAGCCGATCGACCGCACCGATCATTTTGTCGATGACGATACCCGCCTGGTAACGATACTGCGCCCGGTCAAGCAACGACATTTCCTGACCGGCGCTGACAGCAGCTGTCATTCGGTCAAAGTTCCGGAACATAATCGTTTCAACTTCGTCCACATCGTTGATCGATTGAGCCACGCGTTGCGTCACATCCGGATCGGACATCAGCTTTGTTGGGTCAGTGCTGCTCGCGCCGGCATTACCGGTAAACAGATTGATGGCATGCTTAACCGCGCCGATCGCGGGTGTTGAAACCACGCGAATGAACATCTGCGCCCAGGGAATGCTGTACATCGGATTCTCCTGTTCATTCAGGCAGGCGAAACCGTCCATCTGCTTGTGCGTTCTGTGGTCGGGCACGAACACCGGTTCCTCTATCACGATGTCATTAGAGCCGGTCGCCTGCAGCCCATAGACAAACCAGGTATCTTCGATCTCGTAATCAGCCCGGGGAACCAGGAAGGTTCTATACCCTTCACCGGGGACAATCGCACCAAGCAACACCCAGGTACAATGCGCTGAACCTGAACTCCAGCCCCATCGTCCAGACAACATGAAACCACCATCACAGATTTCCACCTTGCCACCCACGGGGTTGTAGGAACTGGAAATCAGCGTGTCAGGACCGGCGCTGTAGACATCTTCACGGGCCTGCTCCGCCATGATGGCAAGCTGGAAGGCATGAACAGCAATGATGCCAGCGACCCAGGCGGTGCTCATATCCTGCTCAGCAATACTCATGTGAGCGGCGAACAACTCCTGGGGCGTCACCTCCAGGCCACCCCATTTTTCGGGCAAAAGAGCTCGCATGAAACCCGATTGCTTCAACAAACCAATCGATTCTTCTGCTATCCGACGGTTGACCCGACCCTGCGGACCGAGTTCTCGAATCCGACTCAAATGAGGTTCAACGTTAATCGCTGCTGCGGTACTCTGCAACGACTCAGCTTTCGCTTCGCTCATGGCTTTACCTTTCATGTCTGAGTATGTGAAACGTCGCTGCCTAATATTTCATAACCATCGGGCTGAGTCTACTCTTATGCGTATTTTCTTTGATTATTTTTGCGAATTTTGACATTATTTAACTGATAATTGATCAATATACATAGTTTTCTGTCCCATGACCTCACCCAAGTTCTCACCTGCTCAAGCAATAAAATCCAGTGAAATAACAGACTGGCAGATCGAAACCGACGTCGCCATAGTAGGCTTCGGCGGTGCAGGAGGTTGTGCTGCAATAGAAGCAGCTGAAGCCGGCGCGACAGTCGTCGTCTTTGAAGTCGCTTCGGCGATCGGGGGCTCCACAGCCTTGTCCGGCGGCGAACTCTATCTGGGAGGCAGCGGCGGCACCACTATCCAAAAACAGCACGGATTTACCGACTCCTCCGAGAACATGTTCGACTACCTGATGATGCAGCATGCTCCCCAGGCTGACGAAGAGAAAATCCGGGCTTACGTTGACGGAGCCGCAGCTCATTTGG
>CAXPUI010000560.1:0-10943 GCA_964220205.1 Candidatus Allofontibacter communis
CGCCTCTTCCGCAACTTCTATTGCCTGAGACATAAATTCCAAGTCGTTAACCAAGTTCATGATGAAGTGGGATGCGGATCTGCATTATCTACTAATAAACGTACGGCATGAGGCACAACATCAGCTACAGCTTCGAGACATTCAATAGCGCCCTTTGCGGAACCCGGGGTATTGAGTCGGCTGAAATCAGCAGCCCCTGGTCGCCTGACCAGGTGCCCGGGCGATTCAATCGGCTTTTTTCCTCAAAAAACCGGAGTTGTGCCTTGAGCTCCTGATCGTCAGTGTGGAAATTCAGTTTGAAATGACCCGCGACCGGCTCATCTTCCTGCTGAATTTCTCGCAGGGCAGCGTCCAGTTGATTATCGCGACTGAGCCTGGTGTCAGCGTGGAGAAACAACAGGTAGTCGCCTGTTGCAACCTCCACAGCCTTGTTCATCTGCGCCCCTCTGCCGGACGCAGCCTCAATGACTTGGGCGTTAGCGTCATGAGCGATCTGTACGGTGGTGTCAGTTGAGCCTCCATCGACGATCAGTATCTCTAAATCGATGCTGGCCTGGCGCGCTAACTGATCGAGAAGACGTCTGATGGAGTCAGCTTCATTCAGGGTTGGAATAATAACGGACAGCAAGGCAGGTCAGTTCGAACCGTAGGGTAGGTCCAGCCCGGATCGGGCGGCGTCAATGATCATGTCGTTGACATAGTCAGATTTAGCCAGGGTGAGAATGTCGTTGTAGGTGTCGATGGCGGGTTCTCGTTCGCGGCGGAGGTCATGCAATTGCGCGATACTGAGCATGTGCCAGCTACGACTCCAGCTGGGCAGATTTTCAAAGGCGGATGCTGGAATGCTGGCGAGCAGTGCATCGGCTTCTGCGATTTGCTTGAGACCCAGGTAGGCACGTAACTTCCAGATAAGTGTCAGGTAGAGATTGTCATCGGTGGGTTCATATTGCAGATAATCATCAGCTCGCTTGAGGGCATTTGAATAATCTCCCTGCAGCAGGAGCACGGATAACAGACGCAGGTGGAATCGTGAATTGCCAGGGTAGTGTTCAACCAGGTATTGCAATTCGCCAATGGCAATTGGCCGGGTAGCATCATCCAGCAGCATGAGCGTGCTGTAGATGTAACGAGCAACATCGGGAAACTCATCACCTGATTCCATCACGTCCCTGAGATAAGGCAGGCTCTTCTCTGAGTTGCCGGTGGGGATGAACCACAGGAAACTGCTGAACATCTTTATGAACGGAGGCAGGTTGTCCGCGACGAAATAGGCGATACCAAGATAAAGTTTTGCATCGACGAGGTTGGGGTTGGCAGTGAGCGCCGCTTCAAAGTAGTCAATCGACTGACTGCCGTACTGTCCAGCCCGTACATAATTGCCCCGTAAGCCGTGATAAAGGCTTAGACTGAAGCTGGCCTGACCGCAATAGTGGTTGGCGATCGCGGAGGTACTTTTCAGGTCGACCCGTGGTTCACACCAATCCAGAACGGCACTGGTATGACCCGGTATCGCATCGTCGTACTGTACGTCGGTTTCATCCCAGGTCAGATGGGTAATGATGGAATTCAGCGCAAAGACATGCCCGATAGGCGTATCCGCTTCCCGAAGGAGGCGTTGCTCGATCAGTTTTGCTCTTTCAAAGTCGCCATTCAGGCGTGCCTGTGTACCCTCCTTGGCAAGCTCCTGCCAGGATGCCTGCGCAGTGGCACTCAGTGACAGCACAAATAACAGGAATAGGGTTTTTGGCATTGGGTAAACAGCCTGTATCGATTTGGCATACTCGGGCAGGAGCGTGACAACCAATCCGTGCGATCAGATTCGATTCACTGCCTGAGCTGCCAGGGTCAGGGACCCTTCAATACGGGTTCTCATGTGTTCCAGGTCGACACCTTCACTGCTTTTATTGCCCTGCATGTACCGTGCATACACGCCATGGACAATGCAGGCACTTTTCCATCGGTTGAAACCGAAATAGTAGTTTATTGATGACATATCCCGGCCGGTCCGGGAAGCGTAGCGTTTGAGCAGCTCGGAACGGGTGGGCATATTAGGTACGTTGGTTGCGGCTTCCGGTGCGATAGGTACCTCGTCTTCCGGGTCCGGGAAGGTATTGAGCGCGTATGAGATGTCCGCCAGCGGATCGCCAAGCGTTGAAATTTCCCAATCGACAACGGCAGCGACTGTTGAGTCGGGCCCGATCAGGCAGTTATGCAGCCCGTAGTCCCCGTGGACAACGCGAATCTTGCCTTGTTCCGGCAGGTTATCAAGAAAGAACTGTTGCAATTCGTGTGCTCTGGGGTCGTCCATCTGGGCACCATCGACAGATGACGTCCAGGAACGGTACCAGGTCTTTAGCTGACGGGCGACGTAGCTATCGTGCTTGCCCAGGTCTCCCAGACCAATGGCCACAGGATCCAGTTCATGTAGGTCTGCCAGAACGTCAACGAAAGAATGAGCCATGACCGGACGCTTGTCCTCTGGGACCCATTCGAGTGTTTCTTCGTTGTTGTAGAGGGGACGACCATCAATACATCCCATCACGTAGAACCAGGCCCCCGTAACGTCTGGACTTTCGCAGAATCCCAGGGCAGCTGGCACGGGTACGGGGGTAGGCCCGAGGGCAGAAATGAGTGCCCACTCCCGGCTCATATCGTGCGCTTTTGGCAGCAGTTGTCCTTGTGGAGGTCGACGAATGACGGCTTCCTTACCATTGGCATCGACTAGTTTATAAGTCAGATTTGAATGACCGCCTTCCAGGCGTAACCAATCGAAAGGTGGCGTCAAATCGGCTATCGACGTTCTAACCCAATCCTCAACGGCAGCGACATCGTATCCTTCTGGTGAATCAGTCATATGCATTTCTCTGACTTCGGAGGATACGAAATGTATCGAACTTCGAAGTCAGAGTCCAAGATATGCTTGTTACTTAATCCGCGACGCGAAACTCAACGCGGCGATTTTCCATGCGACCTTTCTCGTTGCTGTTGTCGGCAATGGGCATGTCCTCACCTTTGCCGATCGCGGTCAGCCTGGCAGCACTGATACCGTTATCGGTGAGAAAAGTGAGTACGGCGTCTGCCCGTTGCTGTGACAGCTTCAGATTGAAGGCCGCAGGCCCCTGGCTGTCCGTGTGGCCAAGGATCTCTACGTTGAGTTCAGTCTCATCGTTGAGCAGGGCGCTAACCGTGGCCAGCTGGGCCTGTGCCTCCTCGCTCAACTCTGCACTGGCGAAGTCGAAGTGAACACCGGATAGCGTGTAGACGACGTGACAGCCTTTTGCGTTGACGGCTTTCCCGGGCGCAGTATTCGGGCAGCTGTCGGCACTGTCTGGCACACCGTCCTGGTCTGTATCCAGGGTGCAGCCAGCCTCGTCTACCTGGGTGCCCGGCGGTGTGTTCCAGCAACGGTCCAGGTCATCCCGGACGCCATCACCGTCGGTGTCCTTGTCGCACCCTCTACTGTCCACGGTGGCACCCCGTTCTGTATTGGGGCAAGCATCCAGTTGATCTGAAACACCGTCACCGTCTGTATCCAGTGCACACCCGAAACCATCGACTTGTGCACCCGCCGGTGTTCCGGGGCAGCGGTCGTCTTCGTCGAGAACACCGTCTCCGTCTGAATCAGTTCGACAAATGAGCCAGGCCGCCGCACCGCCGATAACCGCGGCGCCGATTGCTGACTCGGTGTTTTCCGAGGAGCCGGCAAGAGCGCCGGCAACAGCGCCGACGGTAATGCAGACGTCCCGGTTCTGTTTGATGGAGGTACAGCCGGTAAGCAGAATGGCTGCGAAAATGACAGAGATGAATGATCTGTTGAGCATGAAAGTGCAGTTCCTTTGCAATCAAATCCCTATGTTAGCAGATTCAAGCAATCCTGGACTTCGTCTTGCAGATGGCGAGCAGATGGCAAATAGTACGTCAACGCGCTTTAATCAGGTTATGTACGTCCTCTATATCGGCAACAAGAACTATTCCTCCTGGTCGCTGCGGCCCTGGGTCTTGCTGGAGGCTATGGGTATCGAGTTTGAGGAGAGACTTGAGTGTTTTGAGGAAGCTGGCAGTTTCGACAAGTTCAGGGCTTTTTCGCCCTCCGGCATGGTTCCCTGCCTGGTGGATGATGGGACGGTAGTCTGGGATTCTCTGGCGATCTGTGAGTATCTGGCCGAACGACATACAGGCGCCTGGCCCGAGGAGCCGGAGCGACGGGCGGTCGCCCGCAGTTTCGCCGCTGAAATGCACAGCGGTTTTTCCAGCTTACGTGAAATCTGTCCGATGAACTGTGCAATCCATGTAGAGCTGAGCGAAATCACACCGCCCTTGCAAAAAGACATTGATCGAATTGAAGAAATATTTGCGGAAGGCCTGGAGCGTTTTGGCGGGCCTTATCTGGTCGGTGACTGTTTTTCCGTTGCGGATGCGTTTTATTGCCCGGTCGCTATCCGCGTCAGGTCTTATCAACTTCCAGTCTCTGATCGCGCTCTGGGCTATGTTAACAGTTTGCTTGACTTACCAGCGATGCGGCGCTGGGACCAGGCAGCCATTGCTGAATCCTGGCGCGAGGAACACCATGAAAAAGAGGCTGCCGCGGTGGGTAGAATTATCCTGGATAGGCGCAGCCCTTGATGTCAGTCGCCTGGAAAATCGTTGCTGCGATTTTCATTATCCTGACCTTTACCAGTGGACTTGGTTTCTATATCCAGTCCATTCTGGTTCAGGGCTTGATCGCTAACGGCTTTTCGATCGAGCTGGCATCCAGCGGCATTTCTGTTTTCTTCCTCTCAACCGGTGTTGCGGGACTGTTGGTTGGCCGTCTGCTGGAATTGATTGATATTCGATGGATCTTTTGTGTGGGTGCTGTGATAGTCGCGGGCGCGCTGATGGCCATTGGGCGTGTCTCGAACGCGGTGGAGCTTTATCTCGCGTATATCTTCTTCGGTATTGGCTACTCAGCGACCTCTATTCTGCCGGCGACTACTCTGATCAGCCGGTGGTTCAAAGAAAACCAGTCGCGAGCAATGAGTATTGCCATGACGGGCTTGTCGTTCGGTGGGCTCTTGCTGACTCCGCTTTCAGCCGCGCTCGTCCAGCAGTATGGCTTGACTCACGCAGTCGATGGTCTGGCGTTGTTGCTTCTGGTGGGTGTTGTGCCTGTCTCGCTGCTGTACTTGAAGTCCTTCCCTGGGGGTGCAGCTGATAGCCAGGCCAGTCAGGCCCAGCTGCCTGGCATCGACTACCGTACCGCGCTCCGGCAGCACTTTTTTTGGGGCTTCACCTTTGTTTATGTTCTCGTGATGATTGCCCAGGTAGGCAGCATCGCTCACCAGTACGGCGTCCTGACGGAACGCTTGTCGGTGTCACAGGCCTCAATGGGCGTCGCGATCATGCCGTTGTTCAGTATTGTGGGACGCCTGTTGGGTGGCCTGGCGCTGGAATTTATATCGACGCTGCGTTTCACGATTTTCATGATGGTTGTGCAAGGTCTGGCGTTGGTGGTCATCGGTTCTGCAACGTCGATCTATTGGCTGTACGGTGGGCTGGCGCTATTTGGGTCGGCGACAGGTAATGTCCTGATGCTGCAGGCGTTAGTCATCTCCGAGGTCTACGGAGCTCGTCATTACAGCCGGCTATTCTCACTGTCCAATATGTTGATGGTCTGTGGTTTTTCGCTGGGCCCGTTTCTGATGGGCTGGTTGCAGAGCATGTCGGGCGACTACAGCCTGTCTTTCTGGTTTGCCGGGAGTTTCTGCGTTGCGGGTGCGGTCATCCTCGGCGCTATCAGGCCGCCTGCTCAGAAAGCTTCATCGAACCCGTAAGCCTGCATCATGCTCTGTACAGCCTCAACATCATGACTGAGTATCAGGAGGTCATGCTTGGAACCGGATGAATCCTTGACATGTCCGCGAAGCAGGGCCTCTGCCCTGAAGCCCATCTCCTCAAAGACGGTGATCGCTCTTTCCTGGTCCAGCGTCATGCGTACAGTCAGTTTTTCAAGCCCTAGCTCGAGGCCAATCAGGAAGCTCTCCTGAATGAGAATACGGCCGAGCCCTATGGCGCGGACCTCCGGCCTGATAAGTACCCGTAGTTCACCAACGTGAGCGGACCAGGAATGCTGGTCTGTCAGTATGGCCGTGGTGCCGACGATCTCGCCGTCCGCCCTGGCAACAATCGTGACAATCTCTCCTTCGCTAAGGCCCTTTGACCAGGCGGAAACAACTTTCTCCTCTCGGATATCCCGGGAGAGAAACAGGAGATCTTTTTCCGGTAGCTGCCGGGTGAAACTCTTTACGGCTGCATGGTCCAGTTGCGTGAGCAGTTCCAGGTTTACGGTCGTGCCCTGGCAGTCAACGGTCCTGGGATAACGGTGTGTCAGATCACTCAAACCGAACGAACTCCCAGCCAGTCGCTTACAGCGGGCCACATGCGCCGGACCGCGTTAGGACCGGCTATCAGGCTGACATGGCCGCCTTTCAATACCAGCTCGCTCTTGTCTTCTGAACCGACGAGATCCATCAGCGGCTTGGTCGCGCCGTAGTTGGCGATATGATCGTGTTCTGCCATGACACCCATAACGGGGATAGTGATATTGGCGAGATCTACCCGGTCGCCTGCAACTCTCAGCGTATTCTTGTAGAGGTGATTGCCCCACATGAGTTCCTTGGTGCAGTCGCGAAAATAGTTACCGGCAAGCGGCAACGTTTCTTCTCCCCAGCGGGTAAAGGCTCTGTAGGAACGTACAAAGTCGTCATTCCACATTTGATCCCAGACACGCATTCGGCCTGCCGTACGCTGAGCGGGGCGCAACATCTCAAAGCCAGCTTCGATAAAGCTGGCGGGAATGATGCCGAGGGTTTCGGTCATGTGATCGACGTCGAGGTACTCCTCGCTCGACCAGATACGAAACAGTCCCATTTCTTCGAAATTCACGGGTGTTGTCAGACAGACGAGGTTCTTGAGGGGGCCTTCCGTGTGAGTGGCCGCGTAGATAAGCGACAGCACCCCGCCCTGGCAGTAGGCGAGGATATTGACATCTTCCTCACCGCAATCGGCTTGTACCTCTTCAATGCAACGAGGAATGAATCGGTGCGTATAGTCAGCCAGACCAAGTCCCCGCTCCTTCATGACCGGAGGATCCCAGTCGATCATGTAGACATCGAAGCCCTGTTTGAGCAGGTATTCCACCATACTCTGGCCAGGAATCAGGTCAAAGACAAAACCCTTGTTGGTTGTTGCCATCACGATGACCACGGGGATTCGATAAACTTCGTCACTCTGAGGCAGGTAGTGGTAGAGCTTCAGGGTGCCCTCGTCATAGAGCAGTTCTTTGGGCGTCAGGCCGACATCAGCGGTACCCGCTCTCACGTAATCGAATCCCTTGACGCTACGCTGGATCGCCTTGTCCAGCATATCGTGCATCTGCTCCGGTGTTGGCATCTGGGGCATCGCTGTATCGCTCATGAGGCCTCCTTGGGTGGTTTCCTGGTCCGAGCAGGCCCCTTACCCTTTGCGGCATTGCCTGGCGATGTCTGAGAAAGGATCTGACCGAGCGTTCTTTCTATCCGATCGAGTCGGCGATCGACTGCAGCGAGATCTTCGCCGAGTTGGAGGACTTCTTCGCGGCTCGGCATGTTCATGTTGGCAAGATGGCCCGCCATCATGTCGCTCATATGTCGCTGAAATTCAATCTGAGCTGCTTGCATGCTGTTCAAGGAGCGGGAGAACTCCTCGGTCGCCATTATCTTGTTGGAGAACTCGTCTACCGAGCGTTCCCATTGAGTAATCCATTCCGAAAACTGCTGGGATGGATCAATCGGTGTATCCTTAGCCATGTTGATTCCATAAATTTGAGTGTATTTTCAACTCGTCCCTTCCCAAGGGCGCGTATTCTAGCGATGGAGAGAGCTTTATGAAAGTTCACAAGGGTTTTTTCAGTACCAGGGCAGAGGTCTTTGACGACCTCAAAAAGACGGGCCATTGGCCCACCACCTATGTATCAGAACCTTCACCGGCATTGCCTCTGCACAGTCATGACCTGGATGTAACAGGGTATGTTATTTCCGGTGGCACCTATGTGCTGGACGAAAATGGCAAACGCTATGACCTGGAACCGGGGGATAAGCTTGAGATACCCCGGGGCACGGTGCACGCTGAAGGAGAAGTGACGCAAACAACAACCTACATTGTTGGCACCGCGGACGCCGGCCAGTTTTTCCAGCAGTTTGCCATGCGCGATCCTAATGATCCGACGAAGATATTATCGCCGCCGGATCTCTAGAAAGGCGCATGCCGTCATGTTGAGCAATCAGCTACTGCCTAGTAATTAAAACGTATACCCAATTGCAGATTACGGCCTGGTTCAGGCGCGTAGTTTTTCAGAAGCGACGCATGGTTCCTGATTTCTTCGTCCAGTAGGTTGCTTGCCCTGGCGAATAACGTCAGTTCGCTGCCGCGAGCAAGCTGCCAGTGACGGTCCAGGTACAGCGAAGCGCGGTGGTAGCCTGGGGTTTCAAGCTCAAATTGACCGACTCGGTCCTGGCGCTGAATCCTTGCCCATTGCAGATGCGCGCCCCAGTTGCTGCCACTCAGGTTGAAAGTAACGCCCAGTTTTGCTGGCGTTATCCGGGGCAGATCGCCACCGCTATCGAACCGGGCTCGGACCTGGTCCGCGAACAGTGTAAAAGAAAACTGCGAGCCTGGCCGCTCCCAGACGTCTACTGTCACGCGTCCTTCGATGCCTGTAAACCTGGCATCTCGACTGATGTAGGCAGCTGCGTCGCCATCCGCATCAACGTTGAGGAAGATGTAGTCATCAACTTCGTTGTAATAGATGTTCAGCTCACCGGTAAAGGGTCCTCGGTAACGCCGTAGACCGATTTCGATACTATTTGAGGTTTCCGCATCGAGGTCCGGATTACCGACCTCAATCAGGTCTGTGGCTGCATGCAGGACCTGGTCGTCCTCATCAAGTGCTGCGCAGGTAACGCTGGAAATATTTGAATAGAGTTCCTCAATACCGGGCCCACGCTCTGAACGGGCGAGACCAAACATGAGGTTCGTGGATTCATTCAGGTCGTAGACCAGGCTGGCACTGGCGCTGAACGCGGTGTCGTTTGTGTCGCAACTGCCGGATATTTCGCTGTCGTAGCGTTCCGCGCGCAGACCGAATTCGGTGGTAAAGGATTTTCCTGCATATTGTGCCAGGGCGAACAAGCCAAGAGTCGACTCGTCCGTTTCGGGGATGTAAGCCTCTTCACCAATCGCCGAAAACTCTGTCTGCGAGAATTGGAGTCCGACCAGGCCGGACCAGTTGCCCCATGGAACAAAGTCGAGGACAAAGCGACCATTGGTACCTTCGTTGTCGAAATGTGTACCAACCTCTGCCATGCCATCTTCGAAGATCTCTATCTCAGAGTGTTCGTAATCGGTAAAACTGACGCGACCTCGGATTCGATTGATCAGGTTACCTGAAAAACGATACTCGCCCTCGACGTCATAACGGGTTCTCTCCATATCAAGACGGACGAATTCCACGTCTTCTTCATGACCATGCCCGTCATCGTGCTCATCCTCATCACCATGTTCATCATCATGGTCATCTTCATCACCATGCTCGTCATGGTGTTCATCTTCGTGTCCATGTGAATGAACACCTGGAGGTAAGCCATAGTCGCTGGTAGAGCGACTGACAGATACGCCGATGAAGCCGCGATCGCTCACCCACGAGAAACCACCTGCGTAGCTGTCAGATTTCCTGTCCGAATTGTCAATGAAGCCCCTGGTGTTGGTCAGCTCTTCTTCTTCCTCGTCGTGTTCATGTTCGTCATCGTGATCTTCCAGGGATTCAGCAAGCTCTTCGAGTTCCTCGAGACTCATTTCGTCGATGGCAAAGCCGGGGATGTCAACATTCTTATCATCCAGGTAAAGCCCCTGAAGATTGAATACAAAGTTGTTTTTACCCCCAGTGATTTTGACGATGGATGAGTTGCCATCGCTGACGCTGTTATGTCGATGTTCCACTGTCAGGTTGGTTCGATCAATCGTCGACTGCGGGATCAGTCCATCAATCACATTAACAACGCCGCCGATGGCGCCGCTCCCGTAAAGCAAGGTCGCCGGTCCCCTTATAATCTCCAGGCGTTCCGCGAGCAGCGTGTCGACGCTGTTGGCATGGTCCGGACTGATTGAGGCTGCGTCGGTGACACCGACACTGTTCTGCAGGACCTTAACCCGTCCGGCTGTCTGGCCGCGGATAATGGGTTGGCCGACGCCAACGCCGAAAGAAGCGTTCGCTAACCCGATTTCATTCTGCAGGCTGGTGCCCAGGTCGCTGGCGACTCGCTCTTTCAGCACTTCGTCGGAAAGTACGGAGACAGGCATTGTGGTCTCTGCCTCCGTCTGGCTGAAGGGTAAGCTGACGACGACTTCTTCGAGTAGGGTGTGTTTCGTGTGTTCTGTGTGTTCTGTCTCTGCCGCAATTAGAGGACTGGCTGTCACCGTTAAAGCCAGAAAAAGGAATAGGTGCCGCGTCATCAAGATGCTCCCTTGTTGAAAATGGATGTTGAAAATGGATGCTGAAAATGCGTTGTCGACCTCAGGTCGAATGTATTCAGCTAAGGGGCGGAGCGCGGGCTAATTGCCTTCCTATAGGGCTGTCAGAGGTAGGATTCGAATAATGTGCTGTAAACTGCCAGAAAGATACGGTCAGGTCGTAGCTCGGTGGTGCGGCCGGCAGGCTATCTGCTGCGGACAATTGCAAACAGATACCGCAGTCGATAGTCAGATGCTGATCACCGGGATGGTCATGCGTTTGTTCGAGAATCGGTAAAGACAACAGGGCGAGCATACTGATGGTCATCAGCAGGCTGCCAAGTCGTGTCGACCTTTTCTCTCTTTGCTCGCTTATCGGGATCATGACGGCATCAGTGATCTAGCCCATAATTTTTTCC
>CAXPUI010000561.1:0-9232 GCA_964220205.1 Candidatus Allofontibacter communis
CGAAACCATCGTCGTTAATGTTGTGCGTGTATGAATGGCTCCCGTACCAACCAACGTACTGACTCTGGTTGACGGTGTCTGTGATCATTCCCGCATTTGCGCCGGATACAGCCAAAAGCGTACCAGCGACCACCCCTCCAATTGCCTTGTACATAGCATCACCTTCCTGTGTTTAGTGTCGTGTTGCAGTGATTCACTAAGCAATGGTGGGGCCAAAATGAGTAAAGTTATATAAAACAGTAAGTAAGGAATTCATGAGTGAGGCACTAGCCTGTCAGGTGTAAAACGGGTTGACAGGCCAGAACTGGCTTCAGATATCGGTTGCTGCCTCAAAGGCTGCAAGTCGGTCCAAGCCCTCATCACAGGTCGAGGTTTCGCATAGCGTTTGCAGTGATATCAGTGCGAACCGCGTTCTTCCGCTGTAAATTGCTGGTAGCTGCAATAGCTTGGCTTTGACGTAGGAGTCTGTGCGGTACCCGCCAATGGCGTAAATATGCGAGACAACAACCCTCTGGGGTGTGTTGATGCGCCTCCATATTCCCTTGCCTGGGGCTGGTGTAGCCTCCCTGAACCACATGTCGCGATCCACGAGTGGCGGTAAGTAGGGGACGATCTTTTGTTCCGGAGAGTGACGTTGGATCTGTGCCAGAGATACGTAAACTCCCGTGTCTTCCTCCACATAGAATTTTTGTTCCAGCTGATCAGGCACCTGGAGCGGTATTGGAAGAGCCGGAGCACTTATTTCGCTGAAGTCAGAGCTTGTGAGCGAGAGAGGAGGCTCCTCTATCTCCCTCGCCTGAACCAGGAAAACCACCCCAGTTCCGGCCACCAGCGCTGTAAGAATAAAACCAAAACCGGTGTGGCTGATCACGTGATCATTACCAGTCTGTAAAGTTTTTCGGCGCCTGACCGGAGCCAGAACAAGCGCCGGTAGAATAAAGGCGGCAAAGACGATCCATCCAAACAACTCGTGTTCACGAACCAGGGAGCTGTCCATATTCGTCCAGTCAGCGATCAGCACCAATGCAATGATGCGGACCCAATTAATAACCAGAGCCAGGACGATGGAGCTGGACATTATTATTGCCCAGCCTCGCCACCGATAGTCGTTCAGGATTGCCGTGAACGCTCCAAGCAGCATTGCGATTGCGAGGAAGCCGATTCCGGAACAACCATCTGCAATAACGAGTCTGCCGTAGGCGAGGGTGATATTGCTGCCTTCAATCAATGCAGTTATCCCCAAGGCGCTGACTGCGTTCCCGACGACGATGGTGGCCATATCCACCAGTATCGGAATGAGGTCAGCCCATATAGGCAGCGATAGACTGAGCAGGAGAAGGTACGGAACGAGCTTCAGCGCACCCCCCAGCCCGAGCAAAGTCCACGTGATTGCAAAGAGGCTGACTGGCAAGCTGAGATAGGCGAGCGTATCTATTCGAACCAGTTCAAGTGCCGCCCACGCGAATGTGACAAGAATGAGCAGTATGCCTCCAACAGGCCGACTCCACAGCCCCCTATCAGACCAGCGGGAGCGGCTACCCAGAGGTCGGTGAATAACAAGAAGAGCGAGATAAGCAATAGCTGTGGGGAGGCCGTGTGACATGGTCTGCTCCCACTTCAGCCAGATTTCAACGAGCCTGGCCCATGAGGGATAGAAAAGTACAACGGATGCGAGGGTGGCCAAGAGGAAGGGCCAAGCATGAGAGAGCCGGGGAGCCAAAGTCATCCGTAACCTGAGAATCCTGTTATTGATTTACTGCAAAGAGTATCGCCTTAGGCGTCGTTCGTCATCAGGTCTGTTTGCAAGGCCCCCGCTGCATGTGCGGCGGGGGCGTTCGGCGTTTGCTATTTGGCTTTAGGCTTTGCGGCGTCGAACAACACCGAGGCCGAACAAACCAATACCGAGAAGGGCAAGCGTTCCGGGTTCAGGAACCGGTACGATGTCTTCAACGTAGACCAGCATGTCGTTGTAATCCATGTCTGATCCGTCCTCGAAACCGAGGATGTAGTCATCGTTTTCCCAGAGTACGCATTTTTCAGGAGTCTGCTCAGAGCAGCCGTAAGTTATTTCGCTGCCGAGATTGATCCGTTGCCCCTTGCCCTGAATCGCAACAAAGCGCTCAACGCCGCCATTACGCTCGGCATCCGAGTAGATTACCGGGGCGCCACCGTAGCCCAGGTAAAATCCGAACTCCTCGCTGGCGAAGGTTCCCTTTTTCTGGTTGTTGACGTAAACGCTGTAGCTACCACCAGAGATGTCGAAACTGACTTGGGCGCGGTTTGCGTTGTCAGTTACGGGTCCATTGTAGCCGCCACTTGTTGTGAAGCTGCCTTCGTCCGCGCCGTTAAACAACTCGACATAATCGTCGCCGTTGTAGATGCCGAAAGACTGTTTGGACAGCATGGACGTGATTTCAATCAGAAAAGTTGCTGTGCTGTTGCTTCCGTCCGGGGATGAGGTGAAAAAAGGTTCAGTGCTTACATCGTTGTTTTTCGTATCGCCGAGCACATTAACGCTGGGTCCAGAGACAATGAGATTGTCGTTGATAATCTCACTGAGGTTCGCCTCAGAACCGTCGTTAATGAATGCTGCTTGAGCAGACATGGCGCTCAGACACGCTACAGCTAAAGTCGTTCTGGCCAATTTCATTGTACTGATACTCCGTCAAGGTGTAGTGCGTTCCGTGCAACCCGGCTATCTCAGAGAGATCCGTGGCTTTCCGTCCCCCTCTCGCGAGAGGTTTGGCGGCGGGGACGTGTCCCCACCTTTGTAGATATCAACATCTGTGCCAGAACGGGAAAATATATATGAAACAGTTGGGTGGAGAAGCCATTAGGTTGGTTGTGTAAAGCGGCTATGCATGAGATGTAAAAAAACCAGACACGCTTTCGAGTCTGGTTTTTTATCGAAAAGGCGAGACGGCTATGGTTAGAGTGCCCTGCGAACCTCGTCGAGGTGCTTTTTGAATTCCTCGTTATCTGGTGCCATGGCGAGCGCTCGTTGAAGTTGATCCATTGCTGCACGGTGTTGGCCATCAAGGTGAAGAATCCAGCCATAGGTATCGAGAATCGCGGGGTTCTCCGGCTCGATCTCGGCAGCACGAGCTGCGAATTCAAGGGCACGGGCGGTATCTGTATCCCTTAATGCCCAGGCCAGATTGTTCAAAGCCGTTGTATGGAGTGGATCCTGCTGTAAAACCTTTTGATAGTGATTTGCGGCAGCCATGATGTTCCCTTCGGTCATCAATTGATTTCCGCGGGAAAGGTTGGCAGGAACGCTATCAGGGGCGAGATTAACCCATTCTGCCGTGAGTTCGTTGGTCTTCTCATTGGCAACCTGATTGGACAGCTGAACGAGCGCAGGAAGCACTGCAGGGTCTCCGTTGTCACTCCAAAATTTATAGAGGGACTGAAATGCTTCTTCGGCGCGATTTTCAGCCTGCAGGATGGCGGCACGTGCAACGGTCACCGCGGCCGTTGTTCCGAAAACCTGTTCGACATCCAGTACCGCAGTCTGAGCTGCGTCGATATTACCCTGCTGGGTGAGAATTCGTGCCGGTAGCAGAGCAAAAGCCTGGTTTTCGGGGTTCAATGCAAAAGCCTGTTGGGCCTTGTTGACCGCTGAATCCCATTGTTCTTAGAGTGCGAGTTGTTGTGCTTCTGCAGCAAGCAGGCTGGCTTCAGCGGTCTTGAGTGGCGTTGATTCCATTCCCTTTCCGGCTTTTTCGAGACGGGAACGGGCTGTTTCCAGGTTCTCTTCCGATACTAGCCAAAGGATCTCTGTTGCGGCGAGGGCATTGGCCAGTTCCGGGTCAGCCTGACTGACCGATCTGGTCCATTCCGACACGGCTGAATCGCTTTGACTATTGGCGGCATGGAGCCGTGCTGCCCTGAACAGCAGCGGTAGTTTTGGTTCGGTTTGTTTGGCAGCGGCGACAAAGCTGTTGACGGCTTTATCTGGTTGACCCGTCTCTTGGTATAGCTGGGCAAGCGTAACGTGTACCTCAATGCTTTCAGGGTTGCTGTCACGAAGGCCTTCCAACTTATTGATTGCGTCTTCGGTATTGCCAGCGCCTGCTGATGAGATCGCTGCAAGAAGCTGCGCAGAGCGGTTCTGGGGATACCCGTTCTCAAGGGATTGTTGCAGCTCTCTGAGTTCTCCGGTTTGGCCCTCGCGGATAAGTAACCGCACATAGGCCGCTGTGGTGGGCCAGTCGTCCGGTTTGTTTGCAAAGGCAATCCGGAGTTGTCCGAGCGCTTGCTCGGGCATCGCCTGACGTTCGTAATAATTGGCCAAGGCCAGTCGAAGACGAACGTTCTCGGGATTGAGGCTCAGGGCCCGGCTCAGGCTTGCGACACCCTCGGATTGAGTGTCTTCGAGACTCAGCGCCACCATGCCGTGCATGGCCAGCAGTTCCGTGTCATCGGGGCGGGCCTCGATTGCTCGAGCTAGCGTTGCATAGGCTTCCCGACGCTCTCCCTTGTCGATCCGAGCCATTGTTGTGAGTCGAATGAAGCGTGTGGGGGACGTTTCCGGATCAATATTCTGGGAAAGTAGGTCCAGGCCCTCTTGAAGCCTTCCTTGTTGCAGGTTAAGCGCGCCAAGGGTAAGAGCGATTCTTTCGTTATCGGGATTTAACTGGAGCAGATCCTGGAGGGTCTCAGAGGCCTCGTCGAAGCGACCCTCCTTAATCGCAGAAATCGCTGACTTTGCCTGATTCTCAAGATCGGTATCGGTGTTCTCCGCAAGAACCCGATTGTATACCTGTGCTTCGGTAATACGGCCTTGTTCTGTAAGGACGCGGGAGAGCAGGGTCAGAGTCTGTCTTCGCACAGGTAGAAAAAAATCAGAGGTGGGAAGGGCGTTCACAGCCGCCGTTAGCGTCTCTACGGCTGGTTCCAGGCGATTCAGGGTGTAAAGGGCGCGCCCCTTCAGCATCAAGACTTCAGAGCTGGCCGGATGTTCCGCGAGATAGGCATCAGCCTCAGACACCGCTTTCTGAGGATTGTTCAAGTGTAAGTATGTTTTGACAATTCCTGCGGTGGCCTTTTCCAGTTGCCATCCCTCGGTCACTGCTTTTTCGAATTGCTCAATGGCTGCCTGATAGCTGCCAGCGAGTCTCAGCGCTTCGCCCTGCACAACGGCGCCACGACCTTTTTCTTCTGGGGTTTCAAGGTCGGCCTGTGCCAATGTTTCGCGCGCGGATAAGTGCTTGCCCTGCCCAATGTAGGACTCCGCCAAGGGGAGGGCTATCTCGGCAGGCTGTTGATCCAGTCTCGGAGCCAGGAGTGTCTCGACTTCTGGATAGGCGCCCACACGAAGATAGAGGTCGGAAAGGCGAAGAATGTAGTCCAGATTATCAGGCTCCTGCTGGATGGCATTCCTTATTTCCAGCATGGCGGACCTGTACTGTCCTTGCTCTGCGTAGGTTTCACTGCGGTTAATGTGAGAAAGACCTTCCGGCTCTGCAGAGCCTCCGCCGCACCCGGGCAGCACGAGAGCGGCTGCTAGTCCGATGCCGATACACCGCCCTCTGAATAAGGTAATCAGGCGCGCCTTCGGTCGGCGTCGCTGGATTTGGGCGGATTTTGGTGCATGGTTCATAAATGTTCCTACCTTGCTCTCTAGCTCTCTGGTGAAGCTTCAGAGGTTTCGATGTTGTATTTATCGGTAAGGCTATAAATGGTGGGGCGTGTTATGCCAAGTAATCGGGCCGCCTTCGCCATATTGAATCCGCTTACCTGGAGTGCCTGGTTAAGGGCGCGCCGCTCTGCGGTTTCACGAATCTGGCGAAGATTCAGGCATTTCTCATCTTGCGGTGAGCTTGGTTGCAGTGACAGGTCTTCGGCAGTCACTCTTTTGCCTTCTGCCATTATGATCGCCCGCTTAACCTTGTTTATCATCTCTCGCACATTGCCTGGCCAGGGATAGTTATTAACAGCGTTTATGGCGTCTTCGGCAAATGACAGGTGGGGGCGGTCAAGCTCCTTCCCGATACTTTTCAAAAGAGACTGCGCGAGAACGAGGGCATCACCATCGCGATCTCTCAAAGCAGGAACGTCAAGCGTGATTTCGCTGATGCGATAATACAGATCCTCGCGGAACTCGCCGCTTTCAATGAGATGGTTCAGATTCCGGTGGGTCGCGCAGATAACGCGTACATCGACTGAAATCGGTTCGATTGCGCCAACGCGATCAATCATCCGTTCCTGGAGAAATCTCAGCAGTTTCGCCTGCAGCGCGAAGGGCATATCACCAATCTCGTCCAGGAAGAGAGTCCCTCCGTTGGCAGATTCGATCTTACCTTTCTTGTTCTGTGTTGCGCCCGTGAACGCGCCTTTCTCGTAGCCGAATAGCTCGCTTTCCAGCAGGGTCTCTGGAATCGCTGCACAGTTAATTGCCGCGAAGGGCTTTGAGGCACGAGGGCTGAGATCATGCAATGCCCGGGCAAGCAGCTCTTTGCCAGTTCCGGTTTCTCCGTTTATAAGTGTCGTTACATCTGTCGGCGCGATTTTCTCCAGCGTTCGGCAAACCTGGAGCATCTGCGGGCTGGCGGCAACAATGCCTTTTATATTGGTGGCACTTTGCTGGCTTGCGAGTTCACGGTTCTCACGCTCCAATTCGTACAGACGGAAGGCACGGTCAACAACAAACGTGAGGATGTCCGCATCAAGAGGCTTCTGGTAAAAGTCAGAGGCGCCCATTCCAATGGCCTTGACAGCATTTTCCTTATCTTCGCGACCCGTGACCACAATGACCTTGGTCAGTGGCGCAAGCCGAAGGATCTCTTCCAGCAAGCCGAAGCCTTCAGAGGCTCCCCCCGGGTCGGGTGGCAGGCCAAGATCCAGGGTAACCACGTTGGGCTCTTCACGCCTCAGCACTGCCAGAGCCGATTCTCGGTCCGATGCGACGCTTATTTCAAGGTCATCGCTGAAGCACCAGCGCATCTGGCTTTGGAGTCCGGGATCGTCTTCTACGATCAAGAGTCGTCTAGTCACAACAGCATTAAATCCTTTTCAAACGTTTCCCTTACCGAGATTCTTAACTGAACGTTGGCACTTTGCAATGCTCGAAGGAAACAATCGAAAAAACTGCCGATTAATTGGCGCTTTCTTTCGGCTGTTCAGCGTCATGAATTGGTCGATACGTTTGTTCGGTCATCGACCCCGATCTCTCGGATGCGAGTGGAATCCGCACAGAAAAGCATGAGCCAATCCCGGGTTCGCTTGTAACATCGATACTGCCACCAATTTTCCGGATGTATTCCCTTGCCTGATAGGCCCCAATACCCATGCCTGTCAAACCTTTGGTACTTTCAAAGGGTTTGAACAATTGGTCGCTGATGAATTCCTCGGTCATTCCTGAGCCCGTGTCTTGAATGAAGAGAACTACGGAGCCTTTGGATGTCTTGATTGTCAGTGTGATTTCGCCGGAGGGAGGCGTCGCATCCTGCGCGTTTTGAATCAGATGGCCCAAGACGCTGCGAAGTTGTTCAAGATCAGCCTTAACGATCACTTCTGATGGAGCGTCATCGACATGCGGCGCTGGCGCACGGTGTTGGTAATGTGTCACCAACTGCTGCACGAGGTGTGTCAGGTTGATTGGTTCAAGATTGACCTGTTCTTCCGTGTGAGGTTTGCGAATGTGGTCCACCAGGTTCGACATTTTTCTCACAGCGTGTTCAGTCGTATTAATCATGTCGTCGATGAAAGCAGGGTTATTGCGGTGCTTTGGCGCATTCTTCACTAGCAGTGACAATTGGGCGATAACGGTCTTGAGGTCATGAACCATGAAAGAGGAAGCCTTACTTACGGCTTCAAACTGCATTGCGCGGGATAGCCTGTACTGGGCATCTGCCTGGGCGAGCAGGTTGCAGGTTTGCCGAGCCACCACTTTTATCAGGTCAAAATTTTCCCAATTGAGTTCTACTTTGGCGTATGGGTTGCCGACGAGCGCCATGCCATAAAGATCATTACCTAGATAAAGCGGGATGATCAGCCAGCAATCAGGCGTTTTTGCTATTGCGTCAGGAATCTCCAGGAGGTTGTAGCTGACTGGATCAGCCTTGTATTCATGGAGGTCAACAATCCATTCTCGATCCCGAAAAAAGCGAACCAGTTCGGAGTCGCCCTCAATCATGGTGTATTTGGGTGTTGAGAGGTTGACCGAAGCTTTCAGTATGTAGGCGTCCTGCTCGCCTATCAGCCAAATCGCGCCTGCATTACTTTCAACAAGTCCCGCAAGTATCCGAATAACCCGCTGGGGCAGAGGAGGGTCATTGCTCAGGTCGGCCAGTTCCCTCGTCATCTTCAACCATTCGTCGCGGTAGTCATATTTGTAGTCAAAGAAGTTTTGACTGATGAGCACCATCAGTTTGGATCGGATGCGCCTTGAGAGAAGGAGCGTTGTCAGGAACACGAGAGAAATGGTGAAGAACAGTACTTGTAGGGCGTCGCCCCATTCGCCGCCTAGTGTTCGGACGTAGTATCCACCGAGGGCGAGGAACAGAAGGTAGCCGCCGGCGAATATCAGGGTTCCGCCATGAAAAACCGCCGAACGGGATAACTGGAAATCAACAGGCTGCCTGCGTGTGTTGATGACATTGACTGCAAACAATGGCGTCAGGAGTGCATTTACAAAGCCTCGGGCGTTCCAGAAGGAGTCCGCTACATGGCCAAAAAGAAGTGCATCGGCATACATGAAGAAGTCGAACGCGAAAACGGTACCTACGCCAATACACATATACTTGATGCTTGATCGGCCAAAGCTGGGCGAATTGCGCCAAATTTGTTCGATCAGAGACAAACCAAGCAGAGAAAGGCCGATTTGGCCGAGAAGTTTAATCTTCCCGCCGGCTAAATCCAGGTCAGTGAAGTTTTCTACAAGTCCGATTCCAAGCAGAACGAAAAGAAGAACGCCAGCGCTGGCGCCCAGAATCTGTTTTACCTTGCCCGTAAACCTGTTTTCCTTGAAACCATCTTTTAACAGGGCAAATAGCAGATAGATCCAGGCGGCATCCCGGAGGAGTTCAATAAGGTATCGAAGATTAAAGCCCGGGTAGCCCCAAAGACTCTGGCTCACAAGGGAAAGGGCCCAAATGGCTGAAATGGTTGAAGCCAGCGCAAGGGCGCGGTCCACGCCACGCCGGAGGTACCGTGCCGCAACCAATATCGTCAGAAGCCCGAACGTAATCGACGCCAGGGAATAGCTGAGTACGTCCATGTTGCTTAA
>CAXPUI010000562.1:0-5508 GCA_964220205.1 Candidatus Allofontibacter communis
CCAGGATGCCCTGCTTGTACATGAATCACTGCCTGGCCACGTCATGCAGTTTGCAGTCGCCCAGGAATCAGAGCGGGTCAATACTTATCAACGACTCCGTCCTTATGACACCGCCTACGCCGAAGGATGGGCGTTATATTGTGAGACGCTGGCAGATGAAATGGGTGTCTACCAGTCACCCTACGATAGATATGGCTGGTACACCATGGACCTCTGGCGCTGCTGCCGACTGGTCGTGGATACCGGCATGCATGCATTGGGCTGGACACGACAGCAGGCCATCGATTACATGATGGAAAACACGTCACTGCCACTCGGGCAAATCGAAAATGAAGTTGATCGATATGCCGAATGGCCTGCACAGGCGCTCGGGTACAAAATTGGTGCTATCCGCATGATGGAGATCCGACAGATGGCGGAAGAGGCATTGGGTGATAAGTTTGATATCCGGGAGTTCCATGATGAAGTCCTGGTCAATGGTCCGCTACCCATCCCGATGCTGGAGGACGTGATTCGCCACTGGTGTGAAGGAAAACAAACATGAGAATTGCTATCGCTGGAATCGTTCACGAGACCAACACCTACTGCAAAGAGCCGACAGAGCTTTCTGACTTCCAGATTCTGCGGGGGGAGCAACTGAACCGGTTGCATGCGACTGATACCCAGGTAGGTGGCGCCATGCGAGCCTGTGATGAACTCGGCATCACCTCGGTGCCGATCTTTACGGCCACGACCCAACCTTCAGGCACCATTTCCTTCGATGCCTATTCATCCATGAAAGAAGAAATACTCGATGGCATTGCCGGGGAGATGCCTGTTGATGGCGTGTTCATGGACCTGCACGGTGCTGGTGTTGTTGATGGCCTGCCCGACCTGGAAGGCGACCTTGCTGTCGCCATCAGGGAACTTGTTGGTGACGGCGTACCCATAACAGCAGCCTTTGACCTGCACGGTAATGTCACTCAACAGATGGCTGACGCCATGAACGGTGTCTACGCCTGCCACCAGTATCCGCATATCGATACCCATGAAAGAGCAAGGGAAGCGGTTCACCTGATCCACCGCATCAATTCTGAAAATCTTGAAACGGCAGTAGAAGTGGTCAATGTGCCGATGCTGATGCCGACAACCACAACATTCCATGGTCCAGGCAGGGAGATGCTGGACGAAGTTCTCGGGCGATCAGGGCAGGAAGAGGTTATCAACGTCAGCTGGTTCCATGGCTTCCCGTATACCGATGTCCCGCATGTCGGCAGCCAGATTGCCGTGACTGCTGTTGGCAGGGAGACAGCCAGGTCAGCAGCTCAATCCGCTGCCCAGGTTTTATGGGATCGACGTGAAACCTTTCGACCTGTCAGCCTTTCAGCGGAAGAGGCAGTTGCCGAGGCCCGGAAGGCCGACGCCTATCCCGTGGTGATGAACGAGACTTCAGATAATTGTGGTGGAGGCACACCGGGTGATGGTACGCACCTCCTTAAAGCCATGCTGGATGCGAAACTCGAAAATGCCTGCTTTGGTTTCCTGGTTGACGCTGAAGTTGCCGAACAGGCACACAGGGCGGGGGTTGGATCATCAATCACCGTTCACCTTGGCGGAAAATACGATGACCTGCATGGTGATACGCTGGTGCTGGATGTTTACGTTAAGGCGCTGCACGACGGCAAGTGCGTCATGACCACGCTCGCCAAAGGCAGTCGTATCAACTACGGCAAACTGGCGCGACTGACTATTGGCGACTTTGACATTATTGTTGCCAGTAATCGCAGCCAGACATTTGATACCGAACCCTTTATTGCTGTCGGGATAGATGTCCTCCAGAAAAAGTATGTCGCCCTGAAGTCAAGTAACCATTTCCGGGCAGGCTTTGAGCCGATTGCGGGGACCATTATTACTGCCGACCCTCCCGGTCTGACGACGCACCACGTCGAAATTTTCCCGAGGCAGCGCAGTGCAGAACCACTCTGGCCTATCGACGACAAGGCATCGTTTTTGTCAGGAGCGACTTAATGGACTATGCCATCGATCACATTATCCTGCTGGTGCCGGATCTTCCGGCCTATATGGCGGAGTTCGAACAGGTTACCGGCGTTGCGCCGAAATATGGCGGTAAACAGCCGAATGCAAAGATGGGCAATGCCCTGGTGGACCTGGGTGACGGCGCTTACCTGGAGATTCTCGGTCCTTCAGCCGGTGACGAAGCAGGTCCGATGACAGAACGCCTGCGAGCTTTGTCAGAGCCAACCGTCGCCTGGGTCGCCTTGCAGTCCCATGACCTGGATGAAAACGTAAGACGGCTTGAAGCCGCGGGACTGGAGCACTCAGGCGTCATACGGACTGACTGGGAGTCCAGTGAACGAGGCATGATCGAGTATTCCGGGCTGGTGGCTGTCAACCACAACTGGGGTGACCAGATGCCGTTTTATATTGACTGGCATGAAACTGCACATCCTTCGAGCACCAGCCCAGGTGGCATCACGTTAAGTAGATTTACCGTCTATCACCCTGATGGCGAAGATCTGGGTGTTCTTTATGGTCAGCTTGGTGTTGATGTTGAAGTTAAGGTCAACGATGTTGCCGGTTACGACCTTGTTCTCGAAACAACAAAGGGTGAACTCAGTTTTTCTTCCCGGTCCAATGAGACTATTTTCTACATCGATACCAATGGAAGCCTGAAATGAAATCAGATATTAATGTTTATGAAGGATACACAGAGATTGTTGCGGACGGCTATGAACGTTCATCGCAGTACGTCACCGTAGAAGACGGCTGTCGAATTGCCGTCGACATCCTGAAACCAACAAAGAACGGTGAACTGTTACCAGGACCCAAGCCGACGGTTGTCCTGGCAACCGGGTACCGTCGTGCCTACTACAAGAAAGAAAACGAGTTCAATGCACCCAAGTACGCCAAGTTGACCGGGCATCTGCGGTTTGGTGCGTGGATTACAGCCTACGAACAACGACCCGCCTGCCAGCAGGTGATTCATTACGGTTACAACGTTGTCAGCCTGGACTTCCGGGGCACCGGCGCGTCCTTTGGTACCCATGCCGGTCAAAACTGGCGCAACGGTGCTGACGTTGCCCAGGTTGTTGACTGGATCGCTGAACAGGAATGGGCCACTGACAAGGTTGGCATGATTGGCGGCTCCTGGGAGGGTGTTATTCAGCTTCTGACCTTGGTCTTTCAACCAAAGCACCTCACCGCCATCATCCCGCAGATTCCACCATCCGTTATGAACGCAACGTTTGATGGTGGCCTGACCCTGATTGGTTTTGCCAAAGACTGGTCAGACATGCGCAGGGGCCAGGACGGTTCAGATTTTGCGGCTCCCGTTGATGGTGAAGATGGTCAGAGGCTCTTCGATGAAGCGCAGGCCAGCAGGGCGCCAGTCTATGGAGACAGTGGCAGCAAGGACGCCATGTTAAACGCGACCCGTGAGTATATGATCGCGGCAGGGCTGAGGAATGCGCCGGAACCACCCTTTCCTGAGTTGGGTCCATTGCAGGACGCGTTCGATGAGTTTGAACGCATGAACAAAACCAATACGGCGGTTTACCTGCAGACGGGCTGGTGGGACATGACTTTCCCGGGTGCCTGTATCGATCTGTTTCGAGCGTTGACGGTTCCGAAGCGAATTATTGTCGGCCCCTGGAACCACGGGGTGCTGCCAACCATGGAACCACTGCGTTGGTTCGATTACTGGTTGAAGGGGATCGACAACGGCATCATGGACGAGCCCGAAATGATTTTCTCAACTTCAACAACCAAACCGGAGTTCATCTGGAAGGGCACGGGTGAGTGGCCCCTGCCAGAGTGCAGCAGCAGAACCCTCTACTTGAATAGTGAAGCGCAGGGTGTGGATGCTGTAATTGACGGCGGCTTGTCGGAAACCTCCACCGACGAGTCGACAGTTAACTACACTGTCGACTACAGCGTTGGCATGGGTAACTGTGGTCGCATGCGATTCATGTTGCGGGATGAGTACGTTCGCCACCCGGACATGAATATCCGGGCGGGCAAGAGCATGGCTTTCACGGGACCTGAACTCGCCGAAGAAATTGAAATCACCGGTATCGCCACGCTCTGGCTGGAGATGGCAAGCACGACACCGGCAGGTGCAATCCACGCAACCCTGGAAGAGATAAAACCAGATGGCGAGTCTACCTACCTGAGCGAGGGCTGGCTTGACCTGCGTCACCGCAAAGTCAGCGAATGCCCCAGGCCTCACGATGGTGCGGCGTTTCACTCCCAGAGTGAAGCGGACCTGCAGGCTGTTGTGCCCGGTGAGAGAATGACGGTCCCGGTCGAGATGTACCCGGTTTCAGTAAAGGTTACCGCGGGCAACAAACTCAGGCTTGTCGTTGCCGGTACTGATTGTGACAATCTCTATGTACCCGCCCAGGACCCGGCATCGGAGCTGACAGTATTCTTGGGGGGCGATGGTGGTTCACGGCTGGAGTTACCCATAGAGAATGCCGGACAGAGACCAGCGGACAGGATCCTTGAAGGGGCATTCGCGGACCAGGATCCCGGCTATGCATTTGGGCAATGGAGGGAGTTACCATGATTCGGCTGTTTGCATTTTTACTTACGCTTGTTTCGAGTACAGCGTCAATTGCGGAGATAAAAGTCATTCATGCTGGGAGCCTGCTGGCTGTTCCAGGGGAAGAAGTACTAGATAACAAGACCGTTGTCATAAAAAACGGCATGGTTGCCGAGGTGGTGGATGGGTTTGCGAATGTCACCGACTATGGGGAAGACGCAGAACTCGTCGACCTGAAAAACAAGTTTGTCCTGCCCGGCCTGATGGATATGCATGTTCACCTGCAGTTTGAGCTGGGACCTGAGAACGATCGGGATCAATTGAAGATGTCGGACCAGCTGATGCAGATGCGCTCAATTCACTACGCCATGAATACCCTGATGGCGGGCTTCACGACTGTTCGTGATGTTGGCTCCAGTGCTCAGGCAATGTATGCGATGCGAGATGCGATCGAAGCGGGTTGGATTGATGGTCCACGCATTATTGCCGCAGGCGGGGTGGGTATAACCGGTGGTCATGCGGACATCAGTGGTGTCAGTCCCGATCTGATGAAGCACTTCACGAGTCAGACTGAGTCTATCTGCGACGGTCCCTATGATTGTCGCAGGGCCGCGCGTAACGCCGTCAAATATGGTGCCGACCTGATTAAGATAACGTCCACCGGTGGGGTGATGACCGAGCGAGCCACTGGCACAGGTCAGCAGATGGAAATGGACGAAATACGCGAGATTGTCCGGGCAGCCGTGAGAATGGGGCGTAAAGTCGCCAGTCACGCGCATCATGAAGATGGCATAGTTGCGGCCCTGGAAGCGGGAGTTCACAGCATAGAACATGGGAGCTATACCGGTCCGAGAGCGATTAAACTATTTAAGGAGACCGGTGCTTACCTGGTGCCGACTTTGCTTGCTGGAAAAACAGTGGCTGATATGGCCGTGAATTCAGAGTTTCTGCCGGACTCCGTTAAG
>CAXPUI010000563.1:0-3644 GCA_964220205.1 Candidatus Allofontibacter communis
GGTGACGGGTTTTTGATCTCCACGTTGGGAACGGCGGTAGTCGGCGATGGGGAAGAAGCGCAGACTATTCATGGTGACGATATGCTGTATTCGATCCCGAGACCTCATCCCCATCTTGTCTGCAACACCATGTGGGCACTGTCCGACTTCACCGTGGCCAGTGGCGCTACTCGTCTGGTGCCGGGTAGCCATAAGTTCCCGGATGACCCTGACTTGTCATCGGCTTACGAGACTATCCCGCTTGAGATGCCGAAAGGTAGCATCGCATTCGTCGTCGGTACCTGCTATCACGGAGCGGGCGAAAATACTTCTGGCCGTGACCGACAGGCGCTGACCATCAACTACTGTCGTGGTTCCATGCGGCAGCAGGAAAATCTCATGCTTGGCATTCATCCCGCGCGAATCCTGGCGTTTCCGAGGGCTTTACAGGACATCCTCGGGTTCAAACTTTTCGGTGGGGCTGGACATATTTTCGCTCAGGATCCCCGAGAGGAAATGCAGCGACACTATGGTGATCTTGCTCCTGATGACCCCTATCTCGAACTACGCGATGCCCTGCACAGTGAACGTACCGGTATAGATATAGACCTCGAGGCCTTACAGCGTCAAGGGGAATAACTGGGTTCAGACACATACCGACCTGTATGGATGCGGTTCAATTGGACGCCACTGCGATGGGGCTGCGCCGATCGTTGAACACTCAGAGCGTCATTGAAAACAGCATCATGGTCGTCGCAGCACCGCAGAGCAGGAATCCCGGGAGGCTGTAGGCGATCTGATAAAGGTACTGCCGTGCCAGGTTGGTTTCCGGGAAAGCTGAGATAATATAGGGCAAGTGCCTGTCGAAGGGTTTGATCAGTTCATGATGCTGCCGGCGCTCGTAATCCTCCGCAACTTCCTGCCTGGCTATGTCCAGGGCTTTTTCTCGAGCCCCCTGCCATTCCTCAATATCGATTTCACCATCGCGATCTGTATCAAATTGCTGCATGAAATTTTTGTCCTGTTTCCAGGTGTTAAGTGTCGCTCTGGCAGTTTCCTTGATCGCTTTCTGACGTGAGATGCCTTGAATGGTTTTGAATTCGCCCAGGCAGTAGAGCTGATCACCCTCTGCGATTCTCTCCTCAGTGTAGCGGTAGTCCCCGTATCGCCAGATGTCTTTGCGTTTGGCTCTGATAGTGCCGGCAGCAGGATCAACAGAACATTGGCCGGTGCCATCATCAATATAGAAGCTGAAGACGCTCTCGTCGACCTGGCCACCGATACGATAGTCGTTGATAGGATTATCCCTGAACAGGCGGGAAATTCTGTCGAACTGGGTGCCCAGGTTGAGGGTCCCGCTGTGGCGATGACCTTGGGGGCCCAGATCTTCGACCCGGTAGCGATACCAGACACAGGGCTGTTTCCTGCCAGGGGATCGCAGGGTCCCATCAAGCGCTTTGGCACTGCCTGCAATCTCCACGAAGCCCTGGCTTGCGGAGCGTATTTTTGAGCTGGGAGTGTCTTGCATCAGGCGACGCTGTCTCACTGCATGAATCAGTTTCCGGAGGAAATACGCTGAGCCGATCAGCAGGGAGATGATCAACACCATGAACGTGCTGGATTCCATGGTCCTCAACATGACGATGACCTCAAGATAGCTGTCCATGGATTACGCTAGTCCTGAAGGCTGCTGATGGTTACGCTTTGCAGCGATTGGCTCTCGAATCTCAGGTAATCGTACGACACGAAGCGAAACAGGCGTGCCAGCAGAAGATCCGGTAATTGAGCGATGCGGGTATTGTTCAGCCGCACTGATTCGTTAAACACTTCCCGGCGGTCAGCGATCATGTCTTCCAGTGCGCTGATACGTTCCTGGAGTTCCAGCATGTTTTCGTTGGACTTCAGTTCCGGATAAGCCTCGGCCCTGCTGAAGATCTCGTACACAGCCTGTCTGATTTGTGTTTCTGCGTGACCGAGTTCCCTGATGTCATGATCTTCGCCGGCCTGGCGGACCCTTTCACGAGCCTCTGCGATGTTAGAGAACAGGGTTTTCTCATGCTTCATGATGCCCTTGCAGACTTCGACCAGTCTCGGTACTTCTGAATGCCGCTGTTTGAGGACGACCTCGATATTGGCGAAACAGCGGTCTATGTTGTTCCTGAGGCGTACCAGTCCGTTATAGATGATGACGACGTAAAGCACGACCAGGGCGATCGGTGCATAGATCAAAAAGTCGACAATCCACATGGTCCGTTCCCTTTGTTACCTGCCCTGGCCAGGTTGCCAGTGAGCCTCCTGCATGGCAGACATTATCGTTGAAGCGTTGTTCAGATCAATGTTGTTTGAGTGTTATCGCATCAAAGCAACAGGTTGCCAGTGGGTTCCGGGTAATTACCTGACTGGCCGTTGGTCGAGGATCCTGTCGCCTTCGATGGCTGCCTGTCGGCATGAATCGGCCATCTTAGAAAGAGGGGTAAAACAGTGAGCAGCCCGTGAGCCCGGGAAATTAGGCCTGAACCCCGGAGCAGAACGGGGTATGGTGATGGGAATCGGATAAACAGACAGGGGTAGCCGCAATGATGCAACACATGATTCTGAAAAGGTTCTGGTTGGCCTGGGTAGCGGGACTGTTAGTCGTTATAGCGGGTTGCGGCCAGTCATCAGAAGCGCCTGGTGAAGACCAGATAGGCTCAGTCAACCAGGGCCAGTCTGTACAAGGAGACATTCGCCCGAGAGGGAAGACCCAATATGGTCCAGTAACTGGGTCGGTGGACGATGGTATCCTGGTGTTCAAGGGGGTGAGATATGGCGCGGATACCGCTGCTTCACGTTTTCAGCCTCCTGTTCCGCCAAATAGTTGGGATCAGGCGCAGGACGCATTACATTACGGACCGGCATGTCCGCAGAATCAGCGATCTTATGCTGACCTTGGATTCACGTTATTTAATTCCTGGGCGACTGAGCCTGACCCGGGTGTTGCCGAAGACTGCCTCTTCCTCAATGTCTGGACCCCGGCATTGGATGGCGCTGCCCGACCTGTGATGGTGTGGTTGCACGGGGGCGGTTTTACCACGGGTTCCGGTTCGTCTAACGCCTATGATGGTGTGCGTCTGGCCAACCGCGGCAATGTTGTTGTGGTGACGGTGAATCACAGGCTTAATATTTTTGGCTACACGTACCTGGATAACCATGGCTCCGATTTTGCGGGTTCGGGCAATGTCGGAATGCTGGACCTGGTAGCAGCATTGCAATGGGTCCAGGAGAACATCGCGGGTTTCGGTGGTGACCCTGATAACGTGCTGATTTTTGGTGAGTCCGGTGGCGGCTGGAAAGTCAGTACGTTAATGGCGATGGATGCAGCGAGAGGCCTTTTTCATAAGGCAGTAGCGCAGAGTGGCCCTGGATTGACCTTGATGGAGGCGGACACAGCAGCCGCTCAGAGTGACGCGCTGATCGAGGAACTGGGCCTGACGTCAGAAACCGTCGAGAAGATACGGACGCTCCCTATGGGATCCCTGCTGGAAGCGGCGAGCCGACTGGCTGCTGACAATCAGTCGGTCGGTAGTCGACCGGTTGTCGACGGGGTCTACCAGCACAGGCATCCTTTTACTCCTGTGGCACCAGAGCAATCTAAGACCGTGCCCTTGATGATTGGCAGTACCAGG
>CAXPUI010000564.1:0-4249 GCA_964220205.1 Candidatus Allofontibacter communis
TTAAGCAAATCATCGTTATCGGATCTCTCCGCTGTGTCGAACCATCTCAGAGCTAAAGGTACTCTGTGTGATGCTGCTTCAACCATATCTACTCTGTCCTCATCGGTCGCGGATTTGAGCCAACCCTCTATCGCCAGGCGATGAAAATACAATTCCTTGCCAAAGTGCGTAACCATCCCGGAAATTCCAGGTTCAGAACCCGATCTAAAGGTGCTGAGCATATTCCAAACAGCACCTTCAGCTAGGAAAGTTGTAACCAGGAAATCACCCCAGTTTTCCGGTGGCTTCGAGAGCATCTCCATATCGTGAATATGTGTTCGATCTCTACCGAATTCCAGCTGGTGCTCCGGCAAATCTAGTTCATCTTCCAAAAACTTGAATATGGCTCGCGTGTGGCCGAGCGCTTCCTGCCCCATACCCGCCAAGGAGCTACAATCAGTCAGTGATCGCCCATTTAGCATCACTTTGATATACCAATGACCCAACACCCAGTCGGTGTCTGCAACGCAGAGCAATTCAGCGACCAATTCGTTCTTTATCTCATCCTGCATTTTGCTCTCTCTTAGTCGCTGTCAGGCAGTTTGCCTTGCCACTTCATCCAGCCGAAAGTACTTTTGCAATCGTTACACTGCATGGATACTTCGGATACCGTACCACCGAATGGGCTGACAACCCTTGTGTCCTCTGAATTGCACCAGGGACATTGCACCTCGCGGTCATAACGTTCAGAAAAGGGGTCTGGACTCCCGCCCTGTTTACTCATTGAATCAGGCCGTTCCGGGAATATCATTTATGGAAATGATTTGGATAACATTGTCACGCTTCACCATGCACATCTCCACCCAGGGTTTTTCTGAATATACCAATCTTGCCTGGGCCAATGCTGACTCTTCATTCGGCGCGCTGAGGCAACCTATGTGTGCCAGTTGTCCCTCCAGTTTTTCACGCGCAAAAACTTCGTAATAACTGTAAATCGTCGTCGGCAGCGCGGTCTTTACTTTTACTTTACCCATCAACACCTCTTAGATAACGTAACCGTGCTCTTTGGCAATAATTCGGGCTTCGGGCGTGATATCTTCCCTATTCCAATCGTGGTGCCACTCGATGCAAACCTTGACTTTGTTCACTCCGATCAAAGGCAAAATCGCTTTCTTAATATCGTTCTGAATAAGATCCCACGCTGGGCAACCCACACAGGGAAACACCAGCCCTACTTCAACTTTACCCTCCGGAGAAACTTCCAGTCGACGTACCATACCCATGTCAGCCAGGCTGACATTCATATGTGGATCATAGACTTGATCCAGTGCATCTCTGACCTCATCGACCGTTACCACAGATGTTCGCCCCATTCTTCACGCTGTAGTCTTTCATAGCAGGCTGGCCGCATAGGGCCACCTGTTTTGAATTTACCGATAGCACGATCCCAAGTGGTTTCTTCCCAGTCCCAATCGTGGTTTGCTGCATCAAAAGTCATTGGGTAGGGCATATTCGTAATTTCATACTCACCCTTCTCCTCGTTGAATCTGGCTGGGACATCTAGCCCCACCCGCTCAGCAAACGTAACCGCTGACTTAAGCCACTTCTCTCGCATCGTATCATTGGTCCAGGCACGCACCTTGTAGGTAAGCTGATCTGGATGACCCTTCAGGTGATCAGGTCTGCCATACCAGTGATAACCCCAGGGAAAGATCCATTTCACTGCATCATCGACCAGCCGCTTTGTTTCCTCATCCTGATTGAAGTAGTACTCAGTCCACATCGCGCCATGTCTAAAGTGATATGCCTCTTCGAAGTTCACCTTCTTCAACGTTCTTCGATAAGGTGCAAAACTGCAGTTAAGTTCCAGATCCCAGGTGGTGAATCGTCCAGCACGATCAAGAAAAGCTTGAGAAACTACGAACTCTGCGTAATTACGCACTGGAAATTCCATGATCGGTAATGACCAGTATGTGTTGGGGTCAGCTTCAAAAGCCAACTTCTGCATGTCTACGCCGAACCGCTCGTACAACATGCCCTGCTGATGAGCATGACCTACTTCATCCTGGATCGTGCCACAAATCGCGACTTTTGCCCCTATATCTGGTGCAACACTGAATGCTGTATAAGCCCATGTCAGTACTGTGACCTCACTTTGGGCCGCAATTTCTAATGTTCGTTCGAGGATAGCGCGATAGCGAGGAGTAAGCTCCTGCATATCCTCGATCAGTTCACCTGCTTCAAGGCGAGCCAGCAAGGCTGCTTCTGCCTGATCTTCTTCTGTCATGGTTGCGTCAGTCATCGTAGTCTCGTTATCTAAGTCCGTTAATTTACCATCCTCGAATGCCCAGCCCAAAAATCGGCTCGGAGCGCTTTCTTATCAGTTTTCCCGAGCGCAGTTAGCGGCAGTTCGTTAACAATCATGATTTCTTTGGGCGCATGAACAACTCCTTTTCTATCTTTTACCAGGTCAATGAGTTCCTCCTCAGAGACGTTCTCACCTGGTCGTGGCACTACAGCCCCTAGAACTCGTTCTCCCCACTTCTCATCTGGTACGCCAATAACAGCGCAGTGAGCAACTGACGGATGGTCACTCAGCACATCTTCAACTTCTCTCGGGTCAACGTTAAAACCACCACTGATGATCATGTCCTTTGCACGATCCACCAAATAGATGAACCCTTCTTCATCCATCTTGCCCAAATCACCCGTATGTAACCAACCTCCACGAAAGACCTCATCTGTCGCCTCAGGCAGCTTCCAATATCCCGCCATAATCGCAGAGCCTCTGGCACAAACTTCCCCAATCTCTCCAACCGGCTTCTCTTTGCCCTCTTCGTCAAGAACTTTTGTTTGCATACCTGCAGGAGGACGGCCGCATGACAAGAACCTGTCGGGGCGTGTGAAATCATGCTCAGATTTTCGCATCAGAGTGAGATGAACATTCTCGGTCTGACCGTAACACTGCATCATGACGGATCCAAATTCGTGAAGAGCATCCTTAAGTCGAGTGGGCGCCATCGGTGCAGAAGCGTAAATCATCAATTCCAAGTTAGACAAATCAGCGTCCGTTGTTCGAGGATGATCAAGCAGGGCATAGATCATGGTGGGCACGAGAAACAGCGTGTTGATACCACTCTCTATCAAATCCAGCACTTTGTCTGGATCAAAGCCAGGGAGTAGATAAACAGTCCCCCCCTTAAGTAACGTCGGTGCTACCAAAAATCCCGCTGCATGACTGATCGGTGAAGAGGCCAGGTAACGAATATCTTCAGGCCATTCCCACTCGGCGGTCGAGATGAGACAGGACGCTGCCATACTGCTCTGGGTCTGGACAACTCCTTTCGGCGTTCCAGTAGTGCCACCGGTGTAAGTTACCCACGCTACATCTTCACTGGCAGGTAATGTTTCTGGCACAAATCGATCCGCTGCCATGGCCAACTGAATCAAATCTTCACCAAAAGCCGCGTCACCAAGCGTTAACGTGACACTGACGTGGCCAGCGAGCGACTCCCCTCTTTCTTCGAACACCGGTGTGTCAATCACCAAGACTGATATCTCTGCGTCATCGAGAATATACAACTGATCATCCAGTGAACCCATCGGATGCAGTGGCGTATACCGCGCACCCAAAGCCATGGCAGCGATCATCGTGACGAAGGCATCTGTCCGGTTTGCTGCCAGTTGCGCTAATCCGCGTCCCGGGCCTAAACCTTTATCTCTCAGAATAGCGGCAAATTGCCAGATTCTTTGCTCAAGTTCGACGTAGGTCAACTCAATACCGGTCGCGTCCCATATTGCTACCCTGTCTGGCCAGCGCCTTAAACCAAGCAGCACCAAGTCAATATAGCTCGCACCTTGATTAACTGGATAATTTACAGACGCCATAATGACACTCTGTTAATAGACTTAAGGACACGATAAAGCTGCTCGTTGCGGCAGCCTATATCAAAAACGGCAAGTCTCTAGTCCCTTTGTTGTGACAATGAATTACGAAATACCATTGGCGAGACACCCGTCCACTTCTTAAAGGCTCGAGAAAAGTTTGCAGTGTCCGAAAAACCGATCAGGTACGCTATCTCGTAGATCGGGATCTCCTGCTTCAAACATTGTTCCGCAATTTGCTGACGAGTTGTGTCCAGGACCGCTCGATAAGTAGTTCCAGAGGACTCCAGTTTGTTGTAAAGCGTTCGTGTGCTGATATTCAGAGCTTCTGCAACTCTCTCTTTGGCCGAGACCCCTGTCGGCAAAAGCCGGATCAATTCATTAG